>QNDP01000088.1 GCA_003645975.1 Candidatus Hydrothermota bacterium
AGCGGTCTGGAACGCTCAATCGTTTCGGTCAGAAGCTCAGGGATCCGTTCAAAATCTGGCATCGGATGGCGCGGCGGCGCGCCTTTGTGCTCTGCAAGTTTGAACGCAAGATAGAGCAGCAAAACCATTTGATTCATGAATGTTTTGGTTGCGGGCACGGAGATTTCGAGGTCGGATGCGATCGGTAGGAGCGGCTGCGCCTTCATCGCAAGGGTCGAGCCAAGCACATTGATGACACCGATGAAGTCCTCCCGCCCTGTGCGTTCGCTGAAGACATTGACGCAATGGATGACATCTTTGGTCTCGCCACTTTGTGAGACCGCAATCAGGATGTCATCTGATGTAATTGTATCGCCGTGTCTTTCAGGAAATTCGGCTGCGATCGATGGGATGATTTCGACGCCGGCGACCTTTGCGGCAAAGTAAGCGCCCATCAGCGCCGCATGATACGAAGTGCCCGAACCGACGATGTAAGTTCTTTGTGCATCGAGTATTTTGCGAGCAGCCTCATCGTAGGCATCCAGCTCGGTCATAAGGTGCACGAGTTCAGCAACCTTCTGCGGCTCCTCGTGTATCTCCTTGATCATGAAATGGGGATGGCCGGCTTTCGTGGTCGTCTCTGGCGAAAGCTGTGAGATCATCGGTTCTCGATGGATCACCTCGCCGGTGTGCAAGTCCCGCAGGATGTAATAGTCATGCCCGAATTCGACGAACTCCCAGTCGTTCATCGGGATGATTCGTTTGGTGTGTTCGAGGATCGAGACTTGATCGCTCGAAGCACAGACGAACCCATCGCCCACACCGACGAACAGCGATGAACCCTTTTTGACTGCGAAAAACCTGTTCTCATCGAGCTTTGTGATGGCGTAGGCGTAATCGCCGCGCAGGATTTTGGCGGCCTCGATGATGGCTTTCACCATGTCGCCGGTCTCTTTGAACTTCTGTTCCACGACATGGACGAGGATTTCGCCATCGTTCTGGCCTCGAACTCGATGTCCTGAAGCCACAAGTTCATCGCGCAACACCGGTGAGTTAACGATGTTGCCGTTGTGGGCGCCCACGATCTGGCCGTCGCAATCCGCATGGGGCTGAGCATTTTCGACGGAAGGCGTGCCAAAAGTCGCCCATCTAAGCTGGACAAGGCCTTTGTATCCCCGAAGTTCATGGAAATTGAGCTTACGGGCGACCTCATCGACCTTGCCCGGCGCTTTCCGAAGCTCCCATCTGCCCGATTCCTCGATTGCAAACGCACCAACGGAATCGTAGCCCCGATAGGACAACCTTTTCGCAGCGTTCACAAGTATCTCTCCCAAATCATCTCGATTCTCATCAAAAACGATTGCGAAGAACCCACACATAAAAACCTCCTTGACGCATGGGAATTGAGAACCGTCGAGAATTATAAAGTTTCGATTTTCAGGAAGGGATGTCGATGCTTCCAACTGAGGATCAGAGGCTTAAGTTGAATCGATTGGAGACCAGACGGTGCATGTTTGCTTCCCAGTTTGCATGTAACTCTATGACTCGTCGGTTGATAGCGATTGCATGGCGTCTCAACGCAAAATTTTCAACTGCTTCGGCCAGCCGAGCGGCAAGTTTTTCGGGCGATCTCAACGGAAAGGTCAACCCGTTGATGCCATCGAGAATCCATTCGCGGTTCGCAGGAAGGTCGCTGACCACCGGGAACAGGCCGATTGCCATCGCTTCAAGCAACGCCACTGATGTCGAATCGGTTATAGAAGCCGAAACCCAGATGTCGCCCTGTAACAGCGCTTTGACCATATCGTCCTTTTGAAGCCAGCCGGTGATACGGACATCTTCGGCTATTCCGAGCCTTTTACATTCCCTCTCAACGATTTCTCTCAGCGAACCGTCGGAGATAAGTGTCAGTTTCGCATGTAACTTGCTGCGTCTCAGGAATAAAGCGAATCCACGAACGAGTGTCAGCGGATCCATGTCGGGATCGAGTCGGCGATGGCTCACGATGTGCCAGACATCCGCACGGCGGCGCACATTGCCCTTGAATTGAGCGCGTATATCCTGCTCCACGCCATAGGGAAAGATGTCTATGCGGTCGTGAGGGTAATCGAAATCGAGCCTCAAGATGTCAGCCATCATCCGCGCATCGACCATCACCCGATCGGCCTTGTGGATTATCCATCTGGTGATTTTGCGGTGGATCGGGCTTTTTCGAGGCACTTCAATGATGTCCGAACCCCACATCGAGAGGTAAATTGGGTAGTCAGCGGCCGCCAAAGCGGCCATCAAGCCGTAATTCGGCACATAGTGCGGATTCACGATGTCAGGACGATACTCGTGCAGAATCGGCCTCAACATCTTGGCGCGCAAAAGGTATCGGAATTTGAAAAACAATGGATTGACAGGGGGGAGCACCATGTGTGGGAATTCGACCCTAAATCTTGGCCTTTCAAGGCTTACGGCGAGCACATCGACGCCCTCATGGATGAGAGCTTCCATCCATCGGATCGAGTGCGGCACGGACAGATCGGTCAGAACAAGGACTTTCATTTCCAAAGCCACCGTTTTGATCCAAATTTTAGAGGGTGAGGCAAAAATTTGAGAACATCGAGAGGTTGCATCGACATCTTGGCCTGCGCGCCCGTTCTTTCAAGTTGCCCTCGATTTGAATTCGACTTAAAATCCACAGCATGAAGCTCAAAAGGCATCTCGGACACTTCAAAGGGATTGTAGTGGGATTGGTGCTTGTGTGGGCTACGAGCTGCGCAACCCACAAACAAGCGGCGATAAACCAATTTGCTCAGAGCCAAGTGAACCTCTCCCCTCGACCTCAAGTTGCGGCGCAACCGGAGAAACCGAAAGTTGAGACCGTCAAGTGGCTTGACGATGGGCATTCGGACACTTTCAGATTGAGGATCGACTCGCTGGTCTCGGCTTCGGGCATAACGGACAGGGCTTTTGTCGGCATCCACATCCAAGTTGTCGGCAAAGGTGTGCTTTACGATCGAAACGGAAACAAGCTTTTCCTGCCGGCGTCCACCGCAAAACTTTTCACAGGTGTCGCAGCACTGCACTATCTCGGTCAGGAATATCGTTTTAAGACCGAAATTTACAAAGACGATGCAGGCAGGCTTTACATCAAAGGCTTCGGAGACCCCAGCCTCACCACCGGCGACCTGTATTCGATAGCTAAGCATCTGCAACTCATGGGGATACAGAACATCTCCGAGATCATCGTCGATGATTCCTATTTCGACACCCTCTGGCTCGGACACGGATGGATGTGGGATGACGAACCGTATCCCTACATGGCTCGAATCAGCGCACTTTCGGTCGATCACAATGTCATAGAGGTCATCGTTACCCCCAGCAAAAAAGTGGGAGGGAAGCCGCATGTCTCGGTCTATCCTGAGTCCGAATTTGTTGTCGTGGAAAATTTTGCGAAGACCACCGACACAGGCCGCACAAAGCTCAAGGTGACAAGGACATTCGACAATGGGAAAAACATCATCGTTGTGAAAGGCCGAATAAATCGCAGGACGAGAAGCGTGAGCGTGTGGAGAAACCTCGAACAGCCGTCCCTCCATGTGGGTTATGTGTTTGACAAGATTTTGAATTCGGTCGGGATACAGACAAGCCACAGGGTGAGGCGGGACACGGTGCCTGAGAACATCAGGGACACGGTCTTTGTCCACCGTTCCAGACCGCTTTTTGAGATCGTTGCGGACATGTTGAAGCCGAGCTCCAATTTTGTGGCCGAGCAGTTGCTGAAATCCATAGGGGCGAAATGCGATACCGTTCCGGGAACTGCGGTCGGAGGTATCGGTGCCATAAAAAAGCTCTTGGTCGAGCATCACATAGGCGACACATCGGAATTTAGACTTGTGGACGGTTCCGGCCTTTCGAGATATAACCTTGTGTCTCCGAGACTTCTGGTCTCTCTTTTGGTCTGGGCTTACGAGAACCACAAGCTTTCGCCTGAGATACTGACTGCGCTTCCGATCGGCGGTGTGGACGGAACTCTTTACAAGAGAATGGCATGGGACAAGGACGAGAAGAGGGTTAGGGCCAAAACTGGATCTATGACAAGCGTTTCCGCACTCGCAGGACTTGTGTGGACGAAAAGCGGGAAGGTCGTCGCATTCGCCATCATGGCGAACAACTATCTTGGCTCATCAAAACCGATTAGAAACTTTCAGGATGCACTCGTTGAACTCCTTACGGAGTATTGACATGGGTCTAAAGAAGTTTGTTCCATTCCTATCGACAACCCTCGTTGTCCTGCTCATAGACCAACTTTCCAAGCGATGGGTTTTGAACAACCTCACCGTTCGGGACTCCATCTGCCTGATCGACGGCTATCTGTGCATCATTCTGCGGTTCAATCAATACAATGTCTTCGGCCTTAAACTGCTTCCGCCCAAGATAATGCCGTTCTTCATCGTTTTTGCCTCGCTTCTTTTGATCTACTTTGCACTCAAGGAGAAAAAATGGATTTACCAAATGCTCTATGGCTTTATTCTGGGCGGTGCTTTGGGTAACCTGTTTGACCGCTTGACGCTCGGCAAGGTCATCGACTTCATCGACATAGGGGTGACCCCGAGACTTCGATGGCCGACTTTCAACCTTGCGGACGCAGCGATAGACATCGGGATATTCGGCCTGATCGTCCTTGCGCTCATAGAGTCAAGGCATAAGGGTGATGTATAAAATTTCAGCGCTCGGCTTAATTTGACGGCCTTTAAGTGCTGCCTATAACATTTTCGACATGATTCAGAAGAGATTATGCTTGACCGTTGTTCTGCTTGCCCTTTTAGCCACAAGTTCCCCAGTTCATGGGCAAAGCGAAGGCAAATCCATGTGGAAGGCGATAGGTATTTCGCTCTTGGTGCCCGGCGGCGGTGAACTTTATCTGGGCAACACGAAGAGCGCTGTGCCGTTCATAGCCGCTGAGGTCGCATCATGGCTGGCATATTTCGGATTTAGAGTTCATGGAGATGCGCTGACGACCGAATACAAGCTGTTTGCGCACAGCTACATCGGCGCCGACCCGAACAATCCAAATGAGGACTACTGGTATGTCATGGAAATGTATTACAGCCGAGATGTGTATATCGAACGACTGCTGAGAGAAGCCCGCCAGATATACCCTGACGATCCTGCGGCGCAACAGGATTATGTCCAATCACATGCAATTTCGGCCGATTGGGCTTGGCCGAGCAAATCGGTCTGGTTCGCCTATCAGGACAGGCGTAAAGCCGCAAGGACTGCCTACGAGCGTGCAAGAATCATGTTGGGAGTCATGATCCTCAACAGACTTGCAAGTGCAGCGGAGATATTCTTTTCAAGGCACAACAATAACAGCGGCGTCTCGCTCGATATGCGTGTGTTGCCAAACGGGAAATTCATGATAGGCTTTGTCAAACTGTTCTGAATGACTGGGAGGAGAGCATGAAAAAGTTATGGGCACCTTGGCGGATGCTTTATATCCTTCATGCCGACAATACTGCTGAAACCGGTTGCATATTCTGCACATTGCCGAAGGACGAGGATATGGCAAAAAATTATGTGCTTTACAAAGGTAGCAGGTGCTTTGTGATGCTGAACAAGTTTCCGTATAACACCGGACACATCATGGTCGCTCCCTACGCCCACAAGGACTCGATCGAAAAACTCGACAAACAGGAATCGGAAGAGCTTATGGATTTGGTTCAAAAATCCGTCGAGATACTCCGTAAGGCATTTAGCCCTCAAGGGTTCAACATAGGGATCAACATCGGTCGGGTGGCCGGCGCCGGCTTCGACGGACATGTCCATGTCCACATAGTGCCGAGATGGAACGGCGACACCAACTTCATGCCGATCCTCGCAGATGTGAAAGTCGTTCCCGAAGGGCTTGATGAAACTTACAGACGGCTCAGACCTTACTTTGAAAAGTTGGAAGCCCGAAAATGACGGATAAGTTTCTCTGAACCTTCCGCTTTTTCACTTGACTTTTTAATTTTTCTTTGTGAAGGGAATTTTTTGAAAAATTTTAAACTCGTTTGAGACCAAAAGGACGCCGGTTGCGCCACTTGCCGGTTTCAATGTCGGATCACATGCTCTTTTGCAATCTCGACGGACCTACTTGAGTGTCAAAACATTGCGCAAGGAAACACATTTTTTCGGAAAAATAGGAGGTGGCTTATGGACTACTTACTCACAGAAGAGCAACAGGAGTTGAAAAAACTTGTCCGCAGGTTTGCAGAGGAGAAGGTAAGGCCGAGATGGCGTGAATTGGACGAAAAGGCCGAATTTCCGCGCGACCTCATCGAGGAGCTCGCAAGGCTTGACATGTTCAGGATCTTCGTGCCAGAGGAATACGATGGG
>QNDP01000089.1 GCA_003645975.1 Candidatus Hydrothermota bacterium
AACGCCATGAAAAATTCCTATCTCAACAGATTCTCGGCGTTCGATTTGATCCTTACCTCCCTTATTGCGGCCGTAGGGATAGCCGTAAAACCCATCGTTGGTTCGTTCGTCAGGATGGTAACCATGCCGATAATGATGCCTGCAGGTGCCGTTGCTGGAATAGTTTACATGTTTTGGGTGACGCTCGCTGCTGGACTTGTGCGCAAACACGGTGCTCTTTTGCTTTTCGGGTTCGTCCAAGCTGTGGTGGCTCTGATTTTTGGATACGGTTCACACGGCGCCGCCAGTTTGATGACCTATATCCTGCCTATGGTGGTCGCAGAGATTGTGCTCATTTTGTTCGCTGCCCCTGGGGGCAACAACATAAGTTCTTTTCTTGCAGGTGGATTGGCTAATGTAACGGGGGCTTTTTTGGTCAACTTGGTGATTTTAAGGGTGCCGAAAGAGCCTCTTTATTACATCCTGTCGTTGAGCTTTGTGTTCGGCGGGATCGGCGGTCTCTTTGGATTCAAAGCAGCTAAGGAACTCAGGAGGTTTGTGTGATGAATACTTTGGTGCTCTTAAATGCAATCATGTCGGTTATCTTGAACATGTCTATTTACGGGCGACCTGAACGGGTCGATTTCGATACACTGCGACAAAAACTTATACGGATCGAAAGGAGGGTTTACAGCGGCATCGAATTGGACAAGCTTTTGCCAGATACAGGCAATTACTTGGTGAAATTGGTCGCAAAGGACGGATACTATGTCTATATCCCTCCGAAACTTCTGGGCACAGGCACGATTTTCATAGCCGACAGTCTCTACCACAATCCGCTTGATTCGACACTTGCGCCATTTTTCATCGTCCTTTTGGACGATGCGGCCAAACATAGATTCCTTGCCGTCAAAATGATAGATTCCATCGTCGTGGAGCCTATCGAAGGATTCCATTGTCCCAAAATCCTCAAGGTCTCCAAAGTCGAAGATTGGCTCAATGCACTTAAAAAATTCGCTGAAGACGAGGTGGTCATATTCTCGACCATCGATTCCCTTCAATGGGTGTTTCCAGCCGGCGAGATGAAGGAGTGGACCATCGTGCCCGACAGCGGAATGACCGGCAAATTTATAAGACTCACTGCCAAAAATAAATTCGAGGCGTTCAACATCAACGACCCGATCTGGATGCTCCACGACACGGTCGCCATGCTTTTGTGCCCGTCGGCCGAGCTCGTTGTCGGAGATTCCATCGAACTGAAAGAGCTGGCAGATGACATCATCCTGCTCGGACCAAATCTCAAATGTGGTCGCGAAGTCAAAGATGCCCTTGAGGATGTGTATCTTCGTTACGATGAAAAGGGCTGCCATTTTGTGAAAGTCGGAGGGAAAAAGCCATTCGATGTCATCCATGTCCCTTCTCAAAATTGAGGGTCTGACTTTTACCTATGCACATTCCGATCATCCTGTGCTCAAAAGGCTTAATTTTCAACTCGAACCCGGTGAATGTGCATTTGTTTTTGGTCTAAACGGCTCAGGTAAATCGACTTTTGCACTGGCAGCCGCTGGAGTGCTCCTAAAAGTGGCGAAGGGCGAGCTTGATGGCCGCATCGAGCTTAACGGCGAATCCGTCTTCGATTTAGCTCCGCATAAACTTGTCCAAAATGTCGGCCTTGTCGTCCAAGACCCTGACTTACAAGCAATTTCGATGACGGTTGCCGACGAAGTGGCTTATCCTCTGAAAAATCTTGGATTTAGTGATGCAAGAGCCAAATCGAGGGTTTCCGAAGTTTTGGAACTCGTGGGATTAAGCGGATACGCCGATTTGCGGCCTGACAGGCTTTCACATGGCCAGAAACAGCTTTTGGCACTCGGCGTCGCCGTCGCAGCAAGACCAAAACTGCTTGTCCTTGATGAACCTACGGCATACCTTGATCCAGAAGCCGAGCAAAATTTTTGGAATGTCGTCCAAGTCCTGAAAAATCAAGGCACTGGCGTGGTAATCATGGAGAGCTGGCCACATGTGCCTGAATTTGCGGATTCCGTCTATTCGCTTGTCGATGGAAAACTTATTGACGGCATCGAGTTCCGAATGCCTAATCCGATGGCCAAACAGGGTATCCGTCTCAGCGATCTTCGTCCCGTCTTTGATGTTGAGGCTTTGAGATTCAGTTGGGGGGATAGAATTTTGTTGAAAAATGCGAATTTCACTGTGCCGCAAGGCATTACCATGTTGCTTGGAGCAAACGGCAGCGGAAAAACCACATTGACAAAGCTCCTGATGGGCATTTTGAGGCCGCAGGAAGGGGTTGTCCGGTTTGACGGAAAGCCTGTTTGGGAACTTGGACTCTCGGTGATCGGCCGTCGTGTGGGTTACCTCTTTCAAAATCCTGAACGGCAGTTGATCTGCCGTTCCGTGCTCGACGAGGTCATGCTCAGCCTGAGAGCCGCCGAAGGCGGTGCGGTATCGGAAGACAGGGCGATGGAATTGCTTGAATACTTTGGAATTCAGGAACTTGCTGACAGATTCCCTTTGAGCTTGAGCGCAAGCGAAAAGAAACGGGCGGCTTTGGCATCACTTCTCGCTTTAGACCCCGAATTTTTTGTGCTCGATGAGCCGGAATCCGGACTCGACCCGCTTCAACTTGCAAACTTTGCGAATATGCTCGAAAGGCTTGCGGAGATGGAAAAAGGCATATTCCTGACTACCAAAAACTTCCGTGCACCATCGGATTCGCAGACGAACGCAAGCGCATGGCTACAATGCCGTCTTAGTGCCAATCTTTTGGAGTTGAGAGATGGAAAGGTCATCGCAAAATGAGCGGTCAAAATTCGATGTGAAAACCAAGTTCGTCCTTGTGATTCTCGGCTCAGTCTTCACCATCCTGTTTACACATCCTTTCAAGTTGCTGATTTTATTTTTTGCCATTTTGTGTCTGCTGGTGATCATGGACATCAAGGCGTTTGCGGTTCTTTTCCGTTTCAGAAGGTTGCTTTCGATTTTTCTCACATTAGTGGTCTTGCAGAACCTGTTTTCGCCTTCGGGCAAAACACTCATCGCCATTGCAGGGCATCCTGTTATTTCTGAAGGTGGCCTGCTGAAGGCGTTTAGCGGCGTCCTGCGTGTCGTGAACATGCTGTTGTTGGGCGTGATGATAGCCGTCGAATCGCCCGAACGGATCACGGCTGCACTTGAGGAACTTGGTGTCCCACACAAACTTGCGATGATGGTCTCGGTCGCCCTGCTTTTCCTCTCGGTCTTTCGCAACGAGGCGATGGACATGGTTACTGCACTGAAACTTCGAGGGATAGACATCGATTCCGAGTCATTGAAGCGTCGTTTGATGCTGTATTTTCGACTCGCTTTTCCCTTGACAATCAGTGCGTTGCGCAAAGCTCAGACGATGGCCGCCATCATCGAGGTGAGGGGTTTTGGCTCCGAACTAAGGCAATCTAAGTTCAGTCCGTTCAACAACATGAAATTTTGGGATGTGGCCTTAATCTCTGTTTTCACTATCTGGGGGATTGCGGTCTGGATGGGACTGTGAGCCTTTTAACTTGATTACCCTTATCGATGACAGCAAAGTTGTCCGTAAAGCACGGAAAATCCGATAAACCGACCATTCCACTCGACGGGACGATCACCGTGTTTGATGTTTGCGTGGTGAATTGCGCCTATTTTCGACTGCGGATTATGGCGAAGCGCCCTGATTCACAGCGGTCTTTGAACCTGACTTTGTAGATGTAGATCCCTGAAGGCCATTGAGATATGTCCACACTCGCAGTTCCACCGAACGCCTTGAGTCCAATGCGGCGCCTTCCGCTTACATCATAGACCTCGATGTCGAACTCCTCGTCCCTTTCGGCCTCGAATCGGAGCGTTTTGTAAGACGGATCAAATCGAAGGAAGATCCTGCCGCTCCGCTGCCCCGTCTCCGATTCCTCAATCCCTGTGAATCCGAAAAATCCCAATATCCGTTGCATCATCAGGTTTCTTGCAGCTTCGGGATACACCGTCTCAAACGGGAATCCGAGATAGACGATGGCGCCTGCGTTCGACCCGTTGGGAAACACGCCGTTGTAAGCGATACCAGCGCCCCAACCTGTCCCGCCCTGATACGCCAGCACCACGCGGCTGCCGCCGTAACCGTCGATGCCGTCGGGGTAATCGACATCGTAATGACCATGAGTGCCGTCGTCGAACGAGAAGGTCAATCCGTCAAACATCTCGCCTGCAATCCCATAGACGCTGTGCGAGTTTGCATCATCGCCGACATAGCGCGCAAGCAGATAGTTGTTGTAAAAATATTGGTCGCTCGAACTGCCGCGCTGCACCAAATCGTAGCCGATCTCCGAGCCCGAGATGAAGAGCATTCCGCCGTCCATAAGATATTGTGCCACAATAAGCTGCTCGTCAGGCGTCAGGGATGAGTCCACAGTGCCCTCTTCGCCGAGTATCCAGTCGATCAACTCGTAATCCGAAGCCTCGACAATGCCGAGCCTTAGCATGTCGTTCGAGGCGGCATCGAAAGCAAAGCCGTTGGCATGAATGGCATCACCGTGTTCAAATGTGAAATTCCTTGTGTTCCAAGTGCCTCTCTGCCGCTCGACACCATCGACAAGTAGGATTTGGACAGGTGTATCGGACACCGCAACCTCAAGGATCTCCGTGAAGTCGCTCTCTCCGTCGGAGTTGTAGGCTGTCAATGCGAACCTATGGATTTCATCGGCGAAAGGTCCGAGAACGCACTCCGTATCAGCCACATCCGCTATAAGGACGAAATCGTTGTTCTCAAATTCGTAGATGCGATAACCTTCAGCGCCATCGACATGTGGCCAGACGAGCCGAAGTTGCTGGCCTCCGATGTTTCTCACGGCAAAACCTCGCGGTCGTGCAGGCGGTGTGCCGCTTATTTCGTGATTGAAATAGCGGTCGATGAGATTCCAAAGTTCATCTCGGCCATAGTCATAGGTGAGTGCCCAGATCCCGATTCCACCCCATCCGTAACGCAAGAGCGCCCAGTAGCGCATAGCCAGACTCAACGAATCCTCAAACCAAACTTGATGGTCTCCGTAGCGATACCATGGCGATTCGCCCTCGTGATCCCAGAGTTTTCCGTAGGCCGTAGCCTCGTCGATGGCGACCGCATAGGTCTTCGATGTGCCTGTTGATGTCGTTGGAGCGTGCGGATATGGATTTGATATCGGCCAATCATAGCCGTAGTAGGGCACACCGAGCAGGTATCGTTCTGGATGCGGCGATGTCGATGTGAAATGCTCAAGTGTCCACATCACATTGAGATTTTGATAGCCGATGAGTGGCGACACAGGCCCGGACTCCTCTGCGCCCGACCAATGGTAATCGTAGGCCATGACATAGACAAAATCGCAGATTTCGGCGAGTGCGGCTTGGTCGAAGTGATCGCTCCAGTAGTCATCAAGCGCAAACAGGTCGTATGACACTATGTAGCTCGAATCCAATGCCTTAAGCGTGTCCCTCAGCTCCCTCATGAAGTCTGTGAAGGCGTCCCGACTCCACGAATGCGGATACTCGAAATCGATTGTAACGCCTTCGACTCCGGCATTTACCACAGCGGAAACGATGTTGCCAAGCGCCCGTGCTCGATTCTGTGGATTCAAAATGATCGAATCGATGTCATCGGCGTCCATACACGCGACGCTGACGGTTACCGCCACACCGTTTTGGTGGGCGAGGTTGATCAGATCAGTCCATTGGGATGGCCATCCATGCCAATTCGAGATATTGCCCTGCGCATCCAGTTCGATGGCAAACCATGAGATATGCGTCAGGAGATCGAACCTCAGAGAAGTGTATCTTGTGCCGCGCCAATAGGGATAGCGCCCGAAAACTGTGCGAGAAAGGGACTTATTCGTTTTCTGCAACGGAATGACCTTCGACGATTTCGGTTCAAAATTTGGCCTGAAGTTTTGATATTTCAGAAGTTCAATTTTGTGAATGGACGGAGACGAGCCGACCAGAGTGATTGTCAACATCGAAATGATTAGGGCGTGCATTTTGTCATCTCCCAATAAAAAACGGGCGGCTGACGCCGCCCGCAAAGCCTAAGTTTTTGGTTCTAAATCGATTACCGAGCAAGCACAACCCTCTTGGCGAGCGAACCGAACTCGGTTTCGAGGCGGTAGATGTAAACGCCGTTGGCGACCTTCCTGCCGCTCATGTCGGTGCCATCCCAGCGGAAGCTGTATTTGCCAGCGTCAAGTTCACCACTGTAAAGCGTCTTAACAAGGCGGCCTCTGATGTCATAGACCTTCAGGCTGACATTTCCGCGCTTCGGGATGAAGAATCCGATGTTCGTGAAGCGTGCGAACGGACTCGGTGCAGCGGCA
>QNDP01000090.1 GCA_003645975.1 Candidatus Hydrothermota bacterium
TAACGGTGCTACCTTAGATTAAAAAATCGGCGAAAAGCATTCTAAGCCCGAAAAAAGGAGGTCATTATGGGTAAGATTAAGGAGGCAAAATATATATGGCTATCTGGCAAGCTTGTGCCTTGGGGCGAAGCAAAAGTCCATGTGTTGACCCATGCTCTGCATTACGGCTCGGCCGTGTTTGAAGGTATACGTGCCTACGATACCAAGACCAAAGGACCCGCTGTGTTCCGGCTCAGAGAACACGTAAAGCGACTGTTTGACTCCGCCAAAATCTATCGGATGGAACTTCCATATACCATCGAGGAGGTCGAAAACATAATCTTGGAAGTGATTAGGGCGAATGAACTTAAGTCTTGCTACATCCGACCGCTTGTATTCCGCGGATACGGCGATATGGGCGTGAATCCACTTCACAACCCTGTCGAACTCATGGTTGCAGCTTGGGAATGGGGAGCTTATTTGGGAAAAGAGGCGCTCGAAAAAGGAGTAGATGTCATGGTCTCAAGCTGGACGCGCATGGTGCCGAACACATTTCCTCCGATGGCGAAGTCAAGTGCCAACTACGCTAACTCGCAGCTTATCAAGATGGAAGCGGTGCTTTACGGATTCGAGGAGGGCATAGCGTTGAACTACGAGGGCGCTGTCTCGGAAGGTTCCGGTGAAAACCTCTTTGTCATCCTGAGGGATCCGGTTACAAGAGAACCTAAGATATTGACGCCTTCGCTCGACGCTGCCATCCTGCCCGGAATCACCCGAAACAGCGTCATCCAGATCGCACGAGACCTCGGCTATACCGTCAAAGAGGAGCACATCCCCAGGGAACTCCTGTATATCGCCGATGAGATGTTCTTTACGGGCACGGCCGCAGAAATCACGCCGATCCGCTCCGTCGATAAAATCCCTGTCGGAAGCGGCAAACGCGGGCCTATCACCAAACAACTCCAAGAGACTTTCTTCAAAATTGTGCACGGCGAGATCGAGGATAAATACAACTGGCTCACGCCGGTCTATAAATGAGCAGATAGTCAAACTCAACTGATTTCCAAATAGATAGAGGGGTGGGTAATCCACCCCTTAAAATTTTTTTCATAAATTCGAAATTTTGGGTGTTGTAGTTTTGGAACTCAATTCGTTAGAACCCTATCATAACTTTGACACCATTTTGGAAAGTGAACGGGCAGGTGTGAAAAACAAAAAGCAGGGGGTGAGCCCTATGAAAAAATGGATTGTGTTGGTTGTGTTTATTTCGATTTTGACGATTTATGGATGCAGGCACGGTCAAAAAAAGACCGGAATCGTTGCATCTATTCCACCACTGGCTTCCTTTGCGAAAGCGATTGGGGGCAATACTTTTTCCTATTCGTCGGTCGTGCCAACAACGGCTAATCCACACATTTATGAGCCACTCCCGGATGACATCGTAAAGGCGAAAAAGGCGGTCCTTTTCATCTATGTCGGAGACAACATCGATCCCTGGGCCGCAAAACTTGCAAAAGAGACCGAAAATAGAAGTCTTGAGGTTATCAAAGCGATCCGTCAAAAACATGTCATCTTTGAAAACCCACATGTCTGGCTTGACCCTTTGCTCGTCCCTGTGATCGTCCAAGCAATAGCCGACACCCTTTCGTCCATTTATCCGGAGTCTTCAGCGGTCTTCAAGCGGAATCTTGAGGATTACACGAGCCGTCTTGAAAGGGCATTTCTGGACGCACGGGCGAAGATAGCTAAACTACCAAACCGCAACATCTTAGTCTATCACGGCGCATGGGCGCCTATGCTCAGGAATATCGGTTTGAATGTCGTGGCGATCATATCCGAACATCCGGCACAGGAGCCTTCTGCCAAACGGGTAAGCGATGTGATAAGGCTCGCTAAGAGCAGCAATGTCAAGATCGTGGTGGCCGAAGAGAACTTCCCAACGAAGATCCCTAAGAAGATAGCTGAGGCGATAGGTGCAAAATTGATCGTGGTCAATCCGCTTTATAGCGATGACTTTATCGTTGTCCTGCAAAACTTGACCACGCAAATTGTAACTGCAATCCAAGAGGGATCGTCATGAGCAAGTTGGCATTGGTTCTGGGCGGCGGAGCCGCCAAAGGATATGCGCACATAGGCGTCATCAAAGTTTTGGAATCCATCGGGATAAAGCCCGACATGGTCGTGGGCTGCAGCATGGGTTCGGTGGTCGGCGGCTTCTACGCTTGCGGCTATTCGGTCGAAGAGATGGAAAGCCTCGCCTTGCAGATGGACCTGCGGAGAACAGTCGCGCTTCTCGCTCCAGTCCCATCGATCACCGGACTCATAGACGGCCGAAACATAGTCGAGTTCTTTGAGGAACATCTCGGCAAAGAGACGAAAATAGAAGACCTTCCAACAAGATATGCGGCGGTAGCCGTTGACCTCGCAAGCCGTTCTGAGGTCGTGATAACAGAAGGTTCCATCGTGCATGCCATCAGGGCGAGCATAGCAGTCCCCGGTGTTTTTGCACCTCTCGACTACGGTGATGCACTGCTTGTCGATGGCGGCGTGCTTGATCCTGTTCCGGTCAGAGCTGCCAGACTGCTCGGCGCCGAACACATCATTGCAGTGAATGTCCTGCCGAGATTCGACACGGAGATCGCCCAGATCAATATCGACAAGTTTGAGTCCGGAAGGACGCATCCGCAGTCCAACAGAAGGCAGCAGTTTTTCAGGATGTTCAGCGAAGTCCGCAGTCAACTCAAGCACAAGTTCCAGATAAACGCCGTGATCGTCGGCATAGCCTCTCTGGGCATGATGGAATCCGAGATAATCAACCGTCAACTCAGTGAGAACCGACCCGATGTCGTCATCGATGTCGATGTCCCGATAAAGACACACGAGTTCCACAGGGCGGCCGAAGCGATAAAAAGCGGTGAAGACGCGGCACAAGCCAATCTCCACGAACTTATGAAGTTGAGGGATATGATGCTGGAATCTGAGACGGCATAAGTCCAAGTCCGACAGCAATTTGACAGTCAAGACGGCTGACACTTTAAGCCGGACTGGACAAAACCTTAAACTAAAAATTTGAAAATCGAGTCAACCGCTTAGAACACAGGAGGTAGAGAGATGAGTTTGTCGATGTGGGTGCTTGCCATTGCTCCGATTGCAACTTTGGCTTTGTTTTTTTACTTCAAGGACATCCACAAAGAGCCGCCTAAAAAGTTGATCAAAGCCATATTCTTGGGCGCCATAGTCATCTTCCCTGTGGGCATAGCTGAACTCGTGGTTGAAAATATGGGCTGCACTCTGTCTTATAGCCCCTTGTCTCGTCCCAGCATATTGACCGCATTCATCTATGCATTCTTAGGCATCGCCCTGATAGAGGAGGGCGCCAAATTCTTTGTGTTTTATCGTTACTTTTGGGACGATGAGGATTTAGACGAATTTTACGATGCGTTGATTTACGCCGTATTTGTCGCTCTCGGATTCGCTATGGTCGAAAATATCTTTTATGTGTATCAACATGGAGCCAAAGTCGGGATGATCAGGGCGGTGACGGCGGTGCCAAGCCATGCGCTCGATGGAGTGGCTATGGGCATTCCGATCGGCCTCGCCAAATTTGTGTATCCTGAGAGACGAGGTTTCCTCATCCCGCTCGGCCTCATAGCTCCGATCATCACTCACGGGGTTTACGATGCTTTGATAATCATTCAGACGACACTCTCGGTAATCTTGGCCATTTTGACCGTGATAGTCGGCTGGCTGCTTGTCCCCAAAATAATTCGATACACACAGTCGCAAAAATTCTCATAAATTTTTGACGGGTTGATGATTTCTCGATACATGATTATTTTTTGTTCCGCTTTTTGGCTTCTCAAAAAACTTTCCTAAGTCATCATGGATAGGGAATTTATAGAAAAAGTCCGCCAATCGGTTGACATCGTTGATGTGATAGGCCGCTATGTAAACCTTAAAAAAACGGGTAAGCAGTATCGAGGACTTTGCCCGTTTCACAAAGAAAAAACGCCATCCTTTTATGTGAACCCTGAAAAAGGGGTCTATCACTGCTTCGGATGCGGTGCGTCCGGAAATGTGTTTCGTTTTTTGATGGAAATGGAAAAAATGACTTTTACGGAAGCCGTTTTAGAACTGGCCAAGGAGGCTGGCATTCCAATACCCGAAAAGGTGAGCGGTAAGGGGGAGCAGGAGCGCCCACTGCAAGCACTTGAATTCGCCGCTGAGTTTTATCACAAAATGCTCTTTTCACAAAAGGGCAAGAATGCTTTGAACTATTTGAAAAACAGAGGATTAAGGGTTGAGGTAATCGGACTTTTCAGATTGGGCTATGCCCCGCCAGAGGGCAATGCTTTGGTGAAAGCCGCTTTGGAAAAAGGATTTACTGAACAGGAACTTATCGAGGCAGGACTTGCGTCGGAACGGGAAGGATTCGTGTTCGACCAGTTTAGGAACAGGGTGATGTTTCCGATCCGAAATATCGGCGGCACAATCGTAGGTTTCGGAGGTAGAACGCTGTCGAAAGACGTCGAGCCGAAATATTTGAATTCGCCTGACACTCCTTATTTCAAAAAGGGCGAACTCCTTTTCGGATTGCATGAGGTTAAAAACAACTTGAGAGCCAAAAATGTCGCTGTAATCGTAGAAGGTTACATGGATTTTTTGATGCTTTACGAGGTCGGACTTAGGTATGCGGTTGCACCGCTTGGCACTGCTCTGACCGAGATGCAGGCGAACATCTTGAGGCGCTACGCCAAGCGCGTGTTTTTGCTCTACGACGGCGATGAAGCTGGTCTAAAGGCGGCAAGGCGCTCAATTCCGATACTTTTGGGCGCAGGGATTATTCCGAAGGTGGCGCTCCTGCCAAAAGACGAAGACCCTGCGAGCATGGTGCAAAACGGTAAGATTGAAATGTTGCGGAAGGTGTTAAGGGAAGCAAAAGATGTGGTTGAATTTTTGCTCCTTGATGAAAGGAGCAGATCCAGCGATCCATCTGTGCTTTCAGATTTCATAAACGAGTCCCTTGAGGTTTTGAGCAATACATCAGATGAAGTTTACCTCGACCTGCTTCTGCGGATGTTTTGTGAGAAAACCGGTCTGAGCTTCGATGTCGCCAGGTCAAAAGTCAATGCTCTTAAGGAAAAGGCGTTATCTCAGAGTAGGTTGCCAAAGAGGCGGCAACAGCAGGATGTCAGCCGCCTGATCTCAGGCGAATTTAGGAGCGTTGCATGGGGATTCCTTATGCCCGAAGCGCGTGAGGTTCTGCTTCAGTTAAGGACGGATGACTTCGAGCACGAAGACGCTAAACTCCTGTTTCAGAGCCTTGTTGACGGACAAGGTGTCGATGAGCTTATGGCGCAAGCGTCGGACAGCGTCCGAAATAAATTCGCTCGGATACTCACAACTGTGAAAAAAGAACACCTTGAAAACGAAAAAATTTTGGAAAATATCCGCATTTTTGTTAACAAAAAATTGGCGAAAAGGGTCAGGAAACAACTGGCCTTGGCCAAAGGGAACGATGAGGTCAACAATATTCTCATAAATTATGAAAAATTGGTGAGGAAGGAGGGAACGGCATTATGAGAAAATCGAGAAAGAAAAAAAATGAAAAACAGCAGGGAAGAAAATCAAAAGACGAAATTTTTGAACGAATAATAGAAAAGGCAAAAAAGGCTGGAAAAATTTCTTATGAGGAGTTGGACAAGGAACTGCCGCCGGAATTGATCAGCAGCGAAATAAAAGAGGAACTGGTCGTTGCTTTGCTTGAGAAAGGTATAGAAGTCTTTCACGATGAAAGCGGAAAGAAGAAAAAGAATGTGCTTAAGAACCTCAAATCGGACGAAGATGAGGTTTACATAACTGTAAGCGACGACCCTGCAAAGACTTATCTGAAACAAATCTCACACCTCAAGCTCCTGACAAAGGAGCAGGAAGTCCAACTTTCCAAACAGCTTGACGACGCTCGAACGGCTATTTTGCGCAAAATCTTCAGGACAAAATACGGAATCAACAGGCTGCTTCATTACATCCGGATGATCGAGGACGGCGTTATGCAGATCGAGGAGCTTGTTCAGGTGGATTCTCAATACTGGACATCGAGACAGAAGAACCGTTCGGAAAAGGAAAGGGCGAACAAGGCATTCAGATTCATAAAGATTCGCGCAGAGGCGCTCAAGCCCCTGTGGGAGAGACGGAAGGAGTTGACTTCAGAGGAAAGACGGATGTTGAGGGACAAAATCAAAATAATCGTTCGGAAAATCGAGCAACTGAAGCCACAGTTCCGCAAGGTGCGCGATATCGTTCGCGGATTTGAGGAGGAAGTCCGTAAACTTGATGCCCTTTGGGAAAAATACAATCAAAAAGAAA
>QNDP01000091.1 GCA_003645975.1 Candidatus Hydrothermota bacterium
TGTAGGGCATAATCGGATGGAGCAGCTTGAGATAACGCTCAAGCACATAGAACGCAACGGCGAGCGCTGAATCACGGCGGTCGTCCGCAAGGCGCGGCTTGATGGCTTCGAGATACCAGTCGCAGTATTCGTGCCAGAAGAAGTCATAAAGTTGGTTCGCAACTTTGTTGAACTCAAAGGCTTCGAGTCCGTCAGTAACCGCTTTGATCGTCTCGTTGAGGCGCGTGAGTATCCATCTGTCTTCAAGCTCCAGTTTGTCAGGAAGTCCTTTCCATTCAAAGCCTTCGGATTTCAGAAGCAGGAGGCGAGATGCGTTCCATATCTTGTTTGCGAAGTTGCGGCCGCCTTCCATGCGTTTCTCACCAAATCTGAGGTCTTGTCCTTCGGGCAGCGCCAGCACGATGCTAACTCTCAGCGCATCAGCACCATAACGTTCCATGTATTCTATCGGGTCGATGAAATTGCCCTTGCTCTTGGAGATTTTCTCCCCTCTTTCGTCGCGGACGAGGCCATGCAAATAGATGTCCGTGAACGGCTTCTCCTTCATGAACTCGTAGCCGGCCATCACCATGCGCGCAACCCAGAAGAACAGGATGTCCCATCCAGAGACGAGCACATCGTTCGGATAAAATTTCTCAAGCCATTTGGTCTTTTCAGGCCAGCCGAGCGTTGAAAACGGCCACAGCCATGATGAGAACCAAGTGTCGAGCACATCTTCGTCCTGTTCGATGTTCGGCGAGCCACACTTCGGGCAGACATTTGGATGCTCAACGGACACGGTAATTTCGCCGCAATCCTTGCAGTAGTAAACCGGGATGCGGTGTCCCCACCAAATCTGGCGTGAGATGCACCAATCTCGAACATTTTCAAGCCAATGGAAATAAATTTTCTCGAACCTCTTGGGAATGATGCGAATTTCGCCTTTCCTGACCGCTTCGATGGCCGGTTCGGCCAATGGCCTCATCTTGACGAACCATTGTTCGGAAAGATACGGCTCGATAACGGTGTGGCAGCGATAGCAGTGCCCGACAGAATGTTTGTGGGCTTCAATTTTTTCGATGAAGTTCAACTGTTTGAGTTCTTCGACGATGCGCTCACGGGCTTCGTAGCGGTCCATCCCGCGATACGGACCCGCATTCTCGTTCATGCGCGCATCTTTGTTCATCACAAGGACAAACGGCAGGTTGTGTTTCATCCCCATTTCGTAGTCGTTCGGGTCATGTGCAGGCGTAACCTTTACAGCGCCGGTTCCGAACTCCGGATCGACCAGTTCATCGGCGATAATCGGTATCTCAGGCGGCACATCGACAGGCTCTTGATTTCCAATCGCATAGCTCTTGCGGATCCAATCGACCATCGGAAGACGCACTTTTTTGCCGATCAGATGCTTGTAGCGTTCGTCGTCGGGATGCACTGCGACGGCTGTGTCTCCGAGATAGGTCTCAGGCCTTGTCGTGGCCACCACGATGAATCTATCAGGTTCATCCACAAGCGGATAGCGGATATACCAGAGATGTCCATCGTGTTCCTCGTGTTCGACCTCATCGTCGGCGAGCGCAGTGCCGCAGCGCGGACACCAGTTGATGATCCTGACACCCCGATAAATCAAACCCTTCTCGAAAAGCCTGACAAAAGCCTCTATGACAGCCCGATACATATCGGGATCCATCGTGAACTTGGCGCGCGACCAGTCCGCTGATACGCCAAGCCTTTTGAGCTGATTGATGATGCGACTCCCGTATTCCTCTTTCCACTTCCAAACTCGACGGACGAACTCCTCGCGGCCGACATCGAACCTTGTCTTGCCTTCTTTCGCAAGTTCTTTCTCGACGACATTCTGCGTTGCGATACCTGCGTGGTCGGTTCCCGGCTGCCACAGCACATTGAAGCCCTGAAGCCTGCGCCAGCGGATCAGAATGTCCTGAAGGGTGTTGTTGAGCACATGGCCGATGTGGATGATGCCGGTTACATTGGGCGGAGGCATCGAAATCGTGTATCTCGGACGGGAGTCATCGTCTGGGTCCGCTTTAAAGAACCCGTTTTCCTCCCAGAACTTATACCACTTCTCCTCGACTTCTTTGTGGTTGTATCTCTTAGGGATGTTCATGATGCAGCATATTTTACTGATACAGGCCAACTTAAGCAAGTTCACCGCCAGAGACGCACACACCGGGCAAACCGAAATTTATTTTTCGCCATTGTTGACTATCGATTTGGACAAGTAAAGAATAAATGCAAAACCTGAGCAGGAGGCTTGAGATGGCAAAGAAAAAGATAGTCAGTTCTAAGGCTCCAAGCGCAATAGGGCCTTACAGTCAGGCCATTGAAGTCGATGGGTTTGTGTTCACTGCCGGACAGATCGGCATAGACCCGCAGACGGGACAGCTTGTCGATGGCATCGAGGCACAGGCGGAACGCGCCCTCATGAACATCAAGGCTGTGCTCGAAGCGGCCGGCTGCACGATGAACGATGTGGTCAAAACCACAATTTTTATGGTGGACATCGCCGATTTCCCCAAAGTCAACGCAATTTATGAAAAATTCTTCGATGAACCATATCCCGCCCGTTCCACTGTGGCGGTGGCTGCATTGCCGAAAGGTGCATTGATAGAGATCGAAGTGGTCGCAAGGAGGAGAGCATGAATTGGAAAGTTTTGTTTTACGCTGCAAGTGTTTTTATCCTTGCAGAAAGTGTTTGGGCTGGTAAGGGCGTAATTCCACTTGCAAAAAACGCCATAGCATATCAGCATGTCGAACGCGCAATAGTCCTATGGAATGGAAGGGAGGAGATCATTGTAATTGCCAATGACATAGCCGCTTCGGATGAAATTCCGGTTCTCGAACTTATGCCATTTGGCAGCAGGCCGCAGATGCGCATCGGAAAGATCGAATGGTTCAGAAAAGCGTTCGATTTGACCGACCTGTTCAAAGAGGACAAATGCGAAGAGGTCGAATTGTCCGAATACCTCATCAGAATGGAGTCCGCTCTCCAAAGGACTATACTTCCGACCAAAATGGAGGTCTGGGAAACGAGGAATTTCACTTCGTTCGAGCAATGGCTCATGGACACTTTGAGGGAGGCCTATTGTGTGGAAGAGCTCCCAACAGGCTTTATCCCGATCATGCTGAACTACTTCAATCGAAGATTTAGGTTCTGGGGTGTCGATTATGTCGACGCCGGTCTCATAGGCCGCATGGTATCGCCGATTGAATATCGGTTTCCTTCAAAAAGGTTCTATTACCCGACCATGATGACCTCTGCAAACAGCGGTCCTGTAACGCTGGTCGTCTTCGCCGTAACACACAAACCTATAACCTTCAGTCCCATGTATGGAATGACCATCTGCGGCCCCATCAAAGTGAGAAAAAATGAATTGACCGGCATCCATGACGAAATCAATAAATTTTTCGGTTCCGACACCGTGTATTTCACCATGTTGAAATTTTCCGGTCAGGCAGTTGAGCTGAAATTCGACCTGCTGTGTCGATGAGTTCGTTGGTCTCAAATTCCAGCTTGGTCATAAATCGGAGGATGGCAGATGCCTACTGAACAGGATTTCATTGCACTTGTCTCAAAATTTTTCAAAGAACACCCAAGAATCAGATTGGGGCCTGGTGATGACGCCGCAGTCATCACGGAAATTTCGACGCAGGAGTTCGTCATCTCCGTCGATGCGATGGTTGAAGATGTCCATTTTCATCGGAACTGGCTCGAAATTGAGGACTTGGGCTATCGCGCTTTGGCCGCTGCGCTCAGCGATATAGCCGCAATGGGCGCAATCCCTTTGACTTTCCTTGTGAATCTTGGGATACCAGCGGATTTCTCGCTCGCAAATGTCGAGGAGCTTTACAACGGCTTTAAAACGCTTGGCGATGAATTCTGCATATCACCTTCAGGTGGAAACTTTTATCGATCGCCAAAGATCAGCATAGGTGTAACCGTCATCGGCGAGGTCAGGCGTGATATGGAAGTGCGCCGCTGCTGCGCTCAGGCAGGCGATGTCATTGCGATTACAGGCGATGTCGGAAGGGTGGCCGCCGCCATCCACCTCTTGAAAGACCCGTTTTTGTCCCAGATGGTCAATCACAAGGTCAAGGCGGATGTGGTCTCTAAATTTAGAAGGCCGAAACCGAGAATAAACGAGATGCAGTCGATCCTGAGAAACACCTCTGAGGTGCATGCGGCCATCGACATCTCCGACGGGTTGGCATCGGATATACTTAAAATTGCTCAACTTAGTGGATTGGAAGCCGTGCTATACGAGGAGAAGATACCGGTCCATCCGTCAGTCAACTTTATTGCAGAAAAGCTCCATAAGCCCGTCTGGCAGCTCGTCGCCTCAAGCGGTGAGGAGTTCGAGTTGCTCGTGGTTCTGCCGAAGGAGGAGCTCCAAAAGTTGCGTTCGGCGAACATCAATTTGACCGAAGTAGGGGAGTTCAGACCGACTTTCAAGCCGACGGTCAAGATCCGCAGGTCGATAGGCGAAGAGGTCGAGTTCACAACAGGATTTGACCATTTCGTCAATCCATTAGACCTATGAAACTAAGGCAGTGCCTCATGGAAATTTTCCAAAGGCTTTTCGATTTCTACGGCCCTCAGAATTGGTGGCCAGGCGATTCTCCTCTGGAAATTTCAATAGGTGCGATCCTGACTCAAAACACAAATTGGCGGAATGTCGAGAGTGCGCTGGACAATTTGAAACAGAGGGATTTGCTGGAAATCAACAAGTTGGCAGAGATCGACGAACTGGAACTCGCCCGACTTATCAGGCCGGCCGGTTATTTCAACATCAAAGCCAAACGGGTCAAATCTTTCGTCCTATGGCTGAAGGAGATGGGTGGGTTTGACCGACTCGAAAAGATCGATACAGGCAGGTTGAGGGACATGCTGCTTCAAGTCCCCGGAATCGGCTATGAAACTGCGGATTCGATCTTGCTTTATGCGCTTGAGCGACCGGTTTTCGTCGTCGATGCCTACACGAGGCGCGTGCTTGAGCGGCACGGGATCACGAATGCGACAAAGATGGGTTATGAACATCTTCGTTCGCTCTTCGAGTCGAACCTTCCAAAAGATGTCAGGCTTTTCAACGAATTTCATGCGCTTTTTGTCCGAGTTGGGAAGGAGCGATGTCATAAAAAATCGCCGAAATGTGAAGGGTGTCCCATTGCAGGAGTGGAATGCCATGAGGTTCAGGTTGATACCGTTCGAGAACGGTGAGGCCGACTGGAACATGGCCGTCGATGAGTATCTTTTGCGCAAGTTTTTGAAAGGGAAGTCCTTGCCTGTGCTACGGTTTTATGGCTTTGAGCCGCCGGCTGTTACGCTCGGTTTCCATCAAAAGAGGGTTCCAAAACCGTTGGCAAACTATCCTGCGGTGAACCGACCGACGGGCGGCCGCGCGGTTCTACACAACGGCGATCTCGTCTATTCCGTTGTCGCATCTTATGAAGACGGCTATTTTGCTGGAACGATTTACGATACCTACCGAAAAATCTCCGAGTTGATTGTCGAGGCAATGCGGGAGTTTGGATTGGACGCCGAGCTGTCGCAGGGCTCTCCCAAACGCCACAGCGATCTATGCTTCGATTCCACAACGAAATATGAGATCACAATTGGAGGCAAAAAAGTCGTCGGCGCAGCGCAAGTCCGTCGGAAGACGGCTTTTCTTGAACAGGGTTCTATTCAGCTTTTTGTCGTGCCCCGTGAGGCATTGGCGGACGCCATCCGCCGTTCCTTTGAGCGGATTGCTGGAGTCAGGTTCGAGATCGAACCGCTTTCGGACAGGGAACGGCACGAAATTGAAGACCTGAGAGCACTTTTTCCTGTCATAAAACCTTCGAGGGGGTGAACTTATGGCAAATAAAGAGTTGATCGACTATTCGGATTTTGAAAAGGTGGAGATGCGTGTCGGGCGCATAATCGAGGTTCAAGATTTTCCGGAGGCGAGGAAACCGGCCTATAAGCTCAAAATCGACTTCGGAGAGTTCGGGGTCAAACGATCAAGCGCACAGATAACACAACTCTATTCAAAAGATGACCTTCTGGGTAAGCTGGTCATTGCGGTTGTCAACCTAAAGCCTAAGAGGATCGCTGGGTATTTGTCGGAAGTTCTTGTGTTAGGAGTCCTTACGGATGACGGAGCGGTTGCACTTCTGACACCGGATCGAGAGGTGCCGCTTGGACGGCGCGTTTTTTGAGGAGGTAGGCCTGAGATGGAGAAAGGCATCGGTTTGGAAATCATAAAGTTCTGCAAATTGCTCTATGAGTTGGGTTACATAGTGGCGTCGGACGGCAACATAAGCGTTAGGTTGGAAAACGACGCCATCCTGATAA
>QNDP01000092.1 GCA_003645975.1 Candidatus Hydrothermota bacterium
AAACTGGAAAATGAAGGCATTTCGTTCTGGATCCATGTTGATGCGGCCTATGGAGGCTATGCCCGTTCGATATTCCTTGATGAGAATTTTGAGTTCATGGAGAAGGAAAGTCTGAAAGAACAGCTCGACAGGTTGAAGATCGTCTCCAAATCGGTGAACTGGCCTGTTGAACCGATTTACCAAGCTTACAAAGCGATTTCGCAGGTTGATTCCGTTACGGTAGACCCTCACAAACTCGGTTATGTGCCATATCCTGCTGGCGGAATTGCCTTTAGAACAAAACTGGTCAGGAACATAATCTCGTTTTTCGCTCCTTATATTTTTGAGCAGAAGGATTGGGAGCGGAATCCGCAACTTTTGGGCAGTTTCATCATGGAAGGGTCGAAACCCGGGGCTTCGGCGGCCGCTGTTTGGGCTGCTCATCGAGTTATCCCTCTGAACATGTTGGGCTATGGAAAACTTATTGGCGAAAGTGTCGAAGGTGCTCAGCTTTTTTACAATCGACTTGCTGCTTCGGAACCGTTTACAGTCAAAACGGGTGGCTTTGAGAAGGAATTGGTGGTTAGGCCATTGGCTCAGCCCGACCTCAACATCGTGATCTATGCGTTCAACATTGTGGGAAACAGATCCTTAGAGGTGATGAACAGGCTAAACCGCGCGATTAAGGATAAGCTCTCTTACCATGAGGGCAAGCCGATATTGGCGCATGAGGCCATAGTCTCCTCGACTGAGTTAGAAGTCAAAACAAATAAGGCTTTGCCGAACTATCTGAAAGCTATGGGGATAGATGTATCTACCCTTGATGATGAAAGTTCCGTTTTCGTTCTACGCTCCTGCATCATGACCCCTTATTTAACAAGCGATTATACCGACGAAGATTACATAGAGAGGTTCATGGCGGCTCTGCTCCACGCATGTAACGCTGCGGTGGCTGAACTTGCTTGAAAGAACTCAATGCAATTGTTGACAGTGGCTTTGAACGGGACTTATAACTAACCGCCAAAAAGGAAGGAGGCCTTTGAATGAAAAGGAAATTAAGAATTTTGGCCTTTTTGATTGTGGTTCTGCCATCGGTGTTGTGGGCATTTCCTGCCGATGATGTCATTCCGCTGCCCAATCGCGACTATCTACCAGCGGTGCGTAAGGCGATCCAGAATGCCAAGAAATCGCTGCATATCTTCATGTTCGCGGCAAGGTATTATCCTCAATACAAGGATGACCCCAACTCTTTGCTTTTGCAGGATATAATTGATGCACACAAAAGAGGTGTCGAAGTTATCGTTATTTTGGATGCGTCAGGCTGGAATGTCAGCAATACGGTCTATAACAAAAGATTTGGCGATTCCTTAAGATCCGCTGGTGTGCCGGTCTATTACGACCCCATCGATGTAACAAGCCATGACAAGCTGATAATCATCGACGGATACATAACTTTTGTCGGATCCCACAACTGGAGCTATTTTGCTTTGGCACGCAACAACGAGGCGTCGGTGATGATCAAGTCGAAGGAAGTGGCCGAGTTCTTTGAGCAGCACTTTCAGGATGTTTTAAGGCTTTCGACCAAAGATGTTCCAAAGGAGATACTCGAATGATAGGACTTGCACTCTTTTTGTCGGTAATTTTTGCGACAGAACCTCCTGATACTGTCAAACTTATCGTTGTGCACACGAACACGATTCACGGTGCGCTCGATGTCCAGCCTGCCACATGGATGAACCCAGATTTTCCGCCGCCTGTCGGCGGGGCGGGTGCTGCACTTGCGGCGATAAGGGCGGAGAAGGCGAGAGCGGATTCCGAACATGCCGCATTCTTGCTCCTCGATGCGGGTGAGGCTCTCGGCGGAAATGCATTGTGCGATACGCCGATCGTGAAGCCTGTCGCCGAGTTCATGAATGCAGCGGGTTACGATGCTATGACAATCGGCGTCTTCGAGTTGATTTGCGGCGACAGTGCCATCCGCGAATTTAAAAAACTCGTCAAATTTCCGATTTTAGCTGCAAATTTGACCTATCCTGACGATACCCTTCGTAACATCGACTATGTGGCACCATATAAGATTTTTGAATTTAAGGACTTAGGCCTGAAAGTCGGCGTTTTCGGGTTGGTCTCAGATGCTTCAAGGATATTCCTCACGATCGAGGACGGCAGGAAATACTTCTTTTTGAGGGAAGTCGAAACAGCGCGCCGTATTGTGAAAGAGCTTCGTGAACAGCACGGCGTCGATATAGTCATCGCACTGACACACATAGGGTTAAGTCGAGATACGCTTTTGATCGATTCGGTGCCGGGGATAGATGTAGTGATCGGTGGGTTTGACGGCTACGGGATGCGCTCTGCCTATGAGTCGCCTTTTACGCATGGCATCGTGGTTCGCACATATCAGCGTTTGACCAGTTTAGGCCGACTCGAACTCATCTATGACCGCCGAAATCGGACGATAATTGACTACAATTGGAGACCTATATCCCTGATCCTTGAGGAGTTGGGTGAGGAGGAGGGACGCGAGGAATGAGCAAAAATTCTATGCTCATGTTCTGGGCTGGCATCGGCGTTTTGCTCATAATAGCGGAAGCCCGCAAAGTGCTAAGAGAGACAAAAGACAAGTTGATATTGTTCACGATGATGGGCATCTCGGCTGGTGGGATGGCGGCAGCGTTGATTTTAACACAATTGACAGGTTCTTTATGGATCTCGGCTGTGGTGTTCTTTTCGATAAACTTCATCGCCAGGAAGTTGATTGTCGGTAGGGGGATAGGAGGCAAGGCTGAAGGTTTTCCTGCATCTCGTGAATTCCTTAGAGGAAAAGAAGGCGTTGTCATCGAGAAGATAGTGCCCGAGCGCGGGACGGGCATCGTCCTCGTGGAAGGGTTGGTTCGGAAAGCGGAGTCGGCCGACGGCCGAACGATCGAGGAGAGGCAGATGGTCAGGGTGATAGATGTCGTCAAAAGAACTGTTTCGATGTTGAAAATGATCCCGACCTTCGGAATCGCTGAGGAGGAAATCGTTGTCGTCCGGCCGATCTCTGGAAGGAGAGGATGACCATGCAAATGTTGAGCATAATTTTCGGCTTTTTCGTCCCGATCCTCATCATTTTGGTATTGTTGCTTGTTTTGATTTTGGGATACATGCCCATCCAAGTTCCAGAATCACATGTCGCTATCGTGGAAAGGTTTGGAAGGTTTAGACGGATACTGCCGCCGGGTTTGCAGTTCTATTCACTTATCTTCGGCGAAAGTATCAAAAGGGTCATGATCAGGTCAACCCAACAGGTCAGAGAGGATGACAAGATCAAGGTGGTTTATCGGACTATTTCATCCCGTTTTTTGGATTTGAGGGAGCAGATAATTGACTTTCCGCAGCAGGAAGTTATCACAAAGGAGAATGTTACGATCATAATCGACGCTCTTTTGTTTTATCGGATAGTTTCGCCCTACAATGCAGTCTATAATGTCGCCAATCTGCCTGATAGCATCGAACAGATCGCAAAGGTAGCACTCCGCGATGCCATAGGTTCGTTAACTCTCGACGAGGCAATCCAAAATGTCGATAAGATCAAACAAATTGTAAGTGAACGCGTTAGGAAGGTCGAACAGGAATGGGGCATCAAACTCGTCCGTGTCGAGATTCAGAAGATCGAGCCGCCCAAGCGGTTGCTCGAAGCTATGGAATTGCAGATGAAGGCTGAGCGTGAAAAGCGGGCTAAGCTCATCGAAGCTGAAGCTTATCGAAGGGCCGAAATTGAGAAAGCCGAAGGTGATCGTGAGGCCGCTATCAGACGCGCTGAGGGCGAAATGGTCGCCAAAATCCTTGAAGCCGAAGGACAGGCTCAGGCGCTTCAAAGACTCGCTGACGCTGAGGCTATCACCGTTGACGCCATCATGAACAAGATCGGCATCATCGACGCCCAATCTGCCATGAAATACATCGTCGCCCTGCGCTATGTCGAGGCGCTCAAAAAGATGGCTGATGGGCAGGCCACCAAAATTTATTTCCCAATCGACATTTTGAGCTCACTTGACGCTTTCACAGAAGCGTTGCTTAAAAAGTTCGGCAAGAGATGAGTGAGGCCAAAAAATCCAGAGGAAAAATCAGGTTGGTGAACCCATACATCGTCGGGCGGCCTGTCGATGGCACGGAGGCGTTTGTCGGCCGAAGGGACATCATCAAATCGGTTCCCGAGCTCCTCGCTAACCCTCAGAACACACTTGTGATAATTCAAGGGCCTCGCCGTTCTGGCAAGACTTCGACGCTCCGTCAGCTCGAACGCACCATGCCGAGAGAGCGGTTTGAGCCTCTGTTCTTCGACCTTCAGCCATACACCGAAGTTCCGCTCGGCGAACTGCTCTGGTCGATTGCAAAATCGGTCGCACGTAGAATAGGAATTGAGGTTCTGAAAAGGGATGAATTCGACAACGATGGCAGATACTTTGAGGAGGAATTCATCCCGAAGGTCAACGAGGCGTTGGGCGACAGAAGATTGGTTTTCCTTTTCGACGAATTCGATGTCCTCGACCCAGGAACCGAACAGAAACTTTCAAAAAGGACAGCCGTTCGCTCTTTTGTCCCGTTTATGGACAGGTTCATCCAGCGAAATCCGGGTCCAGCGCTCATTTTCGCCATAGGCCGTTTTCCAGAAGACCTTTCGGTCAGGTTCATAAGGCTCCTTCGCTATGCCGCACGGAGTTTCGATGTTTGGGTCCTTCCGAGAGAGGACGCCGTCCAGCTTATCAAACTTGCCGAGAAGAAGGGGACTCTGAAATTTGAAGACGGAGCGGTTGAGCGGATACTTTTTCTCAGTGGAGGGCACCCTTATGCGACCCAGCTTATCTGCTCTGTCATCTGGGACGCCAAACATCAGGAGACCGACGATGTTGCTCCAACCGTCTCGGCTGAGGATGTGGATAACTCGATCGAGCGCTCGCTCGAAGCCGGAAATCAGGCATTCGCTTGGATGTGGGATGGCCTCTCACCTGCCGAGAAGATATTCGCCTCTGCACTCGCAGAAGTCTCTTCTGGAGGGGCTTTCATCCCGAAAGAAAAGGTTGTCGAACGGATGACACAGGTCAGTTCACGGCTCAGGATCCGTCAGGTAGAATGGGCGCCAAGAGACCTTGTCAAACGAAAAATCCTTGTCAAATATGAACACGGTTATCGGTTCGCCATAGAGCTGTTTAGACTCTGGATCCTTAAACACCATCCACTTGAGAGGACAAAATTTGAGATAGAGCAGCTCAATCCAGCAGCCCATCGGCTGTTCCTCGCAGGCGAAGCCATGTTCAACACCGGCCAATATGAAGATGCCATCGACCTTTTTGAACGGGCTATCAAGCAGAACCCCAGACATTTCTCGGCACACCTCTACATGGGCGAGGCTTATCTTGAGCTTGGCAAGTTGGACGAGGCCATCGAGATTCTGGAAAAAGCCTATGAGATCGACAGCGTTGCAGCCGCATCGAGCCTTTCGAGGGCTTATTGGGCAAAGGCCTCGGACCTTAGTGAAAAGAAGGAAGAAGATGACGCACTTGAATTTTATAAAAAAGCCTTGAAGCTCCAAAGAGGACATGATTTAACGCCGGTTTTGAACCTTATCGACGAAATTATCTATCGAAGAGATTTTGAGAAAGCCGAATTTGTATTGTCAGAATTTCAACAAATTGTTGGTGAACTACCTGAGATAACCAATCGGTTTAAATCGGTGCAAATTGAGAGGCTGAAGACCGAACTGGAAAAAGCTGAAATAGAAAAGGATTGGGACCGGGCAGTCGAGATTTCTAAGGAACTTATGAGGTTGGATGAAAATCGGGTATCTCACTGGAAAGAAAAGCTAAGACATTATGAGATCGAGCTTGAAGCGAAAAATTTAAGGGAGGAAGTGGAATTTCTTCTTTCTAAGGACAGGGATAGAGAAGTTGTTGAAAGGATCGCCAAACTTTTAAAGTTGAAAAAGGACGAAACAGAAACATTAAAATTCTCGGCCGGTGTTATCAGCTCTATTGTGAATATTAGAAGCCCCAAGGTTTTAGGTCGAGGTTGGATAACGGATGTCAAATTCTCGCCTGACGGAAGGTTTATCGCCGTCGCGACATCCATCGGTATATGGATCTATCCACTTGAAACCCAAGATGAAGTGCCGACCCCCTTCAAATTTATCCCAACAGATTCGGTAGTCCGTTCAATAGCATTCACATCGGATGGCCAATTCATCGTTTCGGGGAGTTCTGATGGGACGATCAAGGTATGGCGGATGAGAGATGGTTCGTTAATAAGGACACTGAAGGGTCATTCTGGTTCGGTTTATTCCGTAGCGATAAGTCCAGATGGAGAGAT
>QNDP01000093.1 GCA_003645975.1 Candidatus Hydrothermota bacterium
CGCTTCGGACACTCCAAGCTGTTTGCCATGTTTGGCCACTTTGAGCCATCGATACTGTTTTGTCGCTTCCTTAGCGCGTTCGTAAGTGCCATCGGTCGAACCGTCATCGACCAGAATAACCTCGCAGTCGATTCCGGATTCCCGAATCATCTTGTCGAGTTCACGAAAGAGCACAGGAAGGTTTTCAACCTCGTTATGGGCTGGGATAATGACGGACAATTTCATAATTTGCCTCCCGATACACAATTTTGGGCGGAAATTTTAAGGGGTGATGAAACCCATTGACAGGAAGTGGACTCGATTATGTCAACCATCTGGTCAATTTCTCGAACTTGTGCTTGACGAGATAGAACACGGTGCTGATCCCAAAGATCGAGATAAAGATCCTTGTTATCAAAGGGATCTCTGGAAAGGCTTGGATGAACTCGAAGACGACGAATATTCCGAAAAGGATGGCGAGGACTCGTTCAGCGCGGTTCTCCTCGATCTCTGTCCTCGTGTGGATACTGGAAAGCGCCAGTTCTGCCTGCTGGCGCGTGATGTCGAAGAACCTGCAATCTCCTTCCATCTGCTCAACTACGAACTTCATCCGATTGACGAGACTGTTTCCAAGCGTCCCGTCCTCGATCGGTTTGTCTCTACTTATCAGCTCGAAGTTCCTGAGCGCTATTTTGCCGGCGTTAATAAGTTCTTGAACCTGACTCACGTCCTCGATAAACCGTTTTTGCTCCTCGAAAATCCTGATCACAGAGTCCTCAAGCTCCTTGAGGGTGAACTTGTGAACTTTACGCCTCTTCAACCTTATGCTTCTTCGCCTAAATCGTTTATTTCGTCCAACCTCAGTTCCGCTGGCCGCAAGTGCCCTCAGCAAACCGTCGAGCTGACGCTCACGGTCGAACACCTCTTCCCTCAACCCATTCTCCTCATAAACCCGATAAATGTAAGACAACCTGATGATCTGCAACAAGATGTCCATAGCGGATCCGTAAAGTAATGTCATAGTCCACTCCTCCTGAGCAACTTCCTGTGGAAGCAAAACAACCGCTATGCATTCAGGGACATCGCGGAAGGCAAGGGGATTAAGGAAAGCGAGAAAAAAGTTATCCTTCTTCAAGGTTATCAAATTCTCGGAAATGTTGTCCTTCGTGTCCTCTACAATCTTTTGCGCCTCGATGAATTCGGCTGAAGCTTCTTTAAGCTCATTTTCATCGTGTTCGTCGAAATCCTTCAGTTCAGCGTAGAGGATGTAGCCGTCGCCGATAAATGCCTCGTGTTCTGGAGGTTTTTCGACTGGCGGCATCGGAACGACCGCTTCGCTTGGAGAGAATTCGCCTTCCCTCAAAACCAAAAAATAGAAGTAAAACATGTCAAGCTGCATGTGGGCGTCAATTGACGGAAAACCCTCTGGCGGTTCTGATGAGAGCACCCGTTTGCGCACATGCCGCCTTTTTGGTTTCTCCTTCTCGTCCAGATCGATTCGATAGTCTCCCAGCTCTTTTTGAAACTCCTTTTTGCAGAATTCTTTGAATGTTTGGAATGTCCTGTCGAAATGTTCTTTGAAAGCCCTCACGAACTCGGAGGCCGTCTCAGGGCGTTTGGGGTCTTGTTGAAGCCACTGATAAACCCTGAAGACCGTCGGGTCATGAAGTTTGATGTTCATCGCTTTGACCCTGACTTACCGGGCGCCTTGTTGACCAATGTGTTGAGCCGGTTGGCCAATATCCGCTTCTGCTCCTCATCGGGCACCCTTCCGGGCGGAATAGGCGCTCTGAAAATCGACACCTTCTCGATGTCCCACTTCTCAAAGAGCAACCTAAGCCTCTTAATTAACTCGTCCAAAGTAACATTCACATCCTCAGCCAGTTCTATGATCTCTTTTACATCCCCAACGAACTCCTCCCACCTGCCCATCCTGCTGAATCTGGCATATAACTCATCCCATTGTCTCTCAAGCGAATACACAAAATCCTCCCAAAGCATCGCCTCCCTCCTTTGTTTCATCGTCTCCTAATTTCAAAGAACGGAAAGTCCTGAAGTTTATTCGGCGTTGAAAAAAAAGATTTTGCTCAAGGACTTATCGGGGCTAAGGACGGTTCGACCCGTGAACCTGTCCCACACACGGACGGTCTTGTCAAGTGAAGCGGTAATGATAAACCTGCCGTCCGGCGTGTAGGCGATGCCTTTTACCTTACCCGAATGGCCATCCGGATCGATGACTGGAAAGAACTTGGTCTCAGCCATGATACAACCTCACATTTGACGCAAATTATAAAAAATCAAGGGTTGAGAAGCAACGACCATGAACCTCAAGGTCTTAGTCTCCGCATTGAGACAGAGACTAACCTTGGCAATTTTGTTTGTGATGAAGGATTTTGAATAAAAATTTGGCTTTGCTGATAGGAAACTCGACCGCTGACATTTGAGGAGTAGCCCCCCATCCTAACCTTTCCTCCAGAGGGGGAAGGAACTTGATGCCTCCATGTGAATCCTCCCTCTCCCAGAGGGATGGGTCGGGGTAGGGGCGCAATCCGACATTCATGACGACGGGATTGAATGACAATCGAGATGGTGAGTTGCAAAGGGGTTGGGAAGGATATATCCCTGAAAAATTCGGTTTTTATCCCGATACCGCAAACTAAACAACTGACAGTCGTTCCCCTTTGATTGATAACTTCTTGACTCTCAATGCTGAGGTGAGTTTTCTCGTTACTTTGTAAATAAGAGTTATGTCGATCTTTGCTCTGTTCGTGTGGGGCAAAGCCATCCCTTGAATTTTTAAGCCTCCACTTTTCGAACAGCTTCACAGCACGGTTCTCAACAAATTTGGCTTCACAATCTTTTGGCGTTATCGTTAATTAGTGCGAAAATATGACTCTTTCTCAACGCAGGAATCCGAAATGCACATGGCGTTCACAATGGGGTTAAAATGACCTCCGTGAAAACATGACAAAGGGGTGTCGCAAAAGGCGGTAAAATCGGTAAGAGGTTCCACAGTTGGGCAAATAGGAGGTTTTCGATGAAGCTCAAAATGTTAGCGTTAACTGCATTGACCATCTTTGTGTTGGAAGCTCAGGCGCAGCCGCCCGCACAGGCCTTCGGGTTCGGTGGCGGCGCCGGCCTAAGCGTCATCTCAGATACCTTGTGGTTCAACATCCTCCTCAACACCGAATTAACTCTTGGAAAGTTCGGCGTCGGACTCAATGTTCCGCTCAGGTTCAACTTCCAACAGGGCATCCGCAAGGCGGACTGGGACGCCAAACGGGACTACGCTAAGCTCATCCGCTACATAAGGTTCGGCCATCCTTTCGACCCGTTTTACATCCGCATCGGCGCCCTCGAACATGTAACTCTCGGCCATGGCTTCATCGTCTATGATTACAACAACCGCCTCCGTGAAGACGACTATCCGAAGATCGGCATGGACATGCATGTGGATTTGGGGCGCTTTGGGATGCAATTGATCAACTCGGATTTCGGGCGGTGGGGACTCATCGCTATGCGCGGTTTCGTGCGGCCTATGCCTCAAAGCGTTCCGATAATCAAAAACTTGGAGTTCGGCCTGTCCTACGCTCAGGATGCTGACCCGGACGAGCGCAAAGCCACGACCAACACCGTGTGGATTTGGGGGATGGACGCCGGCCTGCCGATCATCCGTTCAAAGTTCCTGAATTTCGATCTTTACGCCGATTACGCAAAGATTTTCGATCACGGCGACGGAGCCACATTCGGCCTCAACTTCGTCGTCCCGAACATGCTCGGCATCTTCCAGATGGGCATGAAACTCGAAAAGCGCCAACTGAACGAACACTTTGTGCCTTCATATTTCGACGCACTTTACGAGATCGACAAATTTGAGAAGGAATCGATGTTGGACACTGTAACGCGCAGGGTCAAAGGCACTTTTGGCCAGCTTTCCGCCTTGATTCTCAACGAAATTCAAATTGCAGGCGACTATTTCCACGACGACAAACGGCCGTGCAGCGGCATCTTAAAGCTCTGGGCTACAACCGGAAAACTCATCCCCGGCGTTACGGCCAATTTCGGATACTTCAAGGACGGCATCGAAACGCTCAGGGATGTCTTCACCGTGAACGAGCGTTCGGTGTTCATCGGCGAGGGCGGCTATCGCATAAACCCCTACATCACATTATATTTCACGATGAGGCGCACTTTCAGGTATAACCCTGAGACCGACGAATACGAACCACAGGACGAATTCGGCACGAGACTTGAATTTAATTGGCAATCAGGCGGTTAAAAGGAGGTTAGGCAGAGATGACGACTTTAATTTTGGGATGCATCTTGGTGATTCCGTCTCCCCGTCTGGACGCACGGGGTTATCTGAAAGTGCTTGAAATGTCGAGATTTATCGCTGCACATCCGACATTTGAGGACACCACCGCACCCTACGACGCCGTCCACTACGAGATCCACATCAAGATTTTCCCAACTTCGCACTACATCGAGGGTTACACGGCCTCGACCGTTGCCGTCAGAGATACGCTCGATGTCCTCTCGCTGCATTTCCGCGGCTACACGATCGACAGCATAAAAATCGATTCGAGCGCCGTCGGTTATTCTCGCACAGACACAACTATCGAGTTGACTTTGCCATCCCAAGCACTTCCCGGCGATACACTTACAGCCCATGTGTGGTATCGAGGCACGCCGCCATCGACGACCGCCGGGTTTAACGGAGGCATCGTCTTTGACAACGGCTACGTATTTGTGGCATTTGACCTCGATATCGGGCGCGCATGGTTCCCGTGCCATGATACGCCGTCGGATAAAGCCACAGTTGACCAATACATCGAAGCGCCGCTCGATTACTTCGTCGTTGCAAATGGTTCACTCGTCGAGGTGGACACACTGGACAGCTCCGTAGTCTTCCATTGGCGTGAGGGCTATCCGATAGCGACCTATCTGACGGTGTTTGCGGCTTACAATCATTTTGCTCACATCGTCGATACAGCCTATGTCAATGGGACTCCGGTGCCTGTGCATGGCTGGGTAGCCCGATGGGACTCCTCGCGCAGGGCGAACCGTCTCGTCAATGTGCCCGACATGGTCGAATATTTCTCCGAAGTCTATGGAGCCTATCCTTTCATCGGGGAGAAGTTTTCAAATGTCGATGTGCCATTGGGTTACGCTATGGAAAATCAGACGAATGTCTTCATCGACATGGACTTAAACTGGGGCAGGAATTGGGATTGGGTGCTTGCGCACGAGCTTTCGCATCAGTGGTGGGGCGACTGCGTTACACTCGGAACTTGGGCTGATGTGTGGTTGAACGAAGGATTTGCGACATATTCGGAGGCGATAAACGCCTATCGCACGGGCGGAATGGCTGCATATCACTCCTATATCAGGAACAACATCATGAATTACTACATCGCCAATGAGCCCTATCCGCCTTACCCGATCTACAATCCCGGTTCGATCTGGCGGATGTATTCGGTCGTTACCTACGAAAAAGGCGCTTCCGTGCTGCACATGCTCAGGCATATCGTCGGCGATTCCGTATTTTTTGAGATTCTGCGGACTTATCGCTCGAGATTTGAATATGGAAATGCTGTTACAAGCGAGTTCCATGCAGTCGCTGAGGAGGTGTCGGGCATAGACCTCGACTGGTTCTTCGACGAATGGGTCTATTCACCGGGCTATCCGAAATATCGATACGGATGGGATGTCTGGCCTGTGGGAGACAGCTTCGACTTGGTGTTACAAATCGATCAGATTCAAAGCCATAACTATGGAGTTCCGACTATCAAGATGCCTATCGATGTCGAAATCGTCTTTGAGAGCGGCGAAACATTGAGGACTGTGGTCTGGGACTCACTTGATTCTCAAGTGTTCAGATTCACATTCGCCGAAGCTCCGAGAAGTGTGGTTATCGATCCGGATGACTGGATTCTCTGTCGGAAATACACCAGCGAAATCGTCGAGGCTGAGCCGGCACAGCCGATCGATGCGAAAGAAATCCGAATTTCTTTGGACGGCGACCTGCTCAATGTGGCTTTCGAGAGCAAAAATTATGGCTATAAGACGCTTGAGATTTTCGACATAGCAGGTCGCTTGGTGGCACGAAAAGGCGTTTTCGCCAAAGTTGGGCAGAATGTGGTCCGAATCAGGATGACCGCTTGCCCTGACGGCGTTTACTTCGTTAAAGTCGGAGACAGAACTCAAAAATTCCTGTTCATGAGGTGAATATGAAAGACGAACTTTTAAAGGTCTTCGAGGATGCGCTCAGGCTAAAGCGAACTGTGCGTTCA
>QNDP01000094.1 GCA_003645975.1 Candidatus Hydrothermota bacterium
CCGTTTGCTACTCGCGCAAGCTCTTTCAGCTCATTCCTTGTTTCTCGTAGTGCATAAGATGCTTCATCTATCCCTCGTATAATGAGTGCAACTTGCAGTGCATCCATTGACACTTTCCTCTCGCTTTTGTAAATTTTTACGCTATGGAATTGGGAGAATTGATATTACTGTTAGCTATCATTTTCCTGTTAGGTGAAAAGTCACGTTATCTGGGTATTATCGTTTTCCTCGGCATGGCTCTTTTTTGCTTGTATGCAGCTCTTTGGGGACCGATACCTTTCGGTATTCGAGTTGTTTTTGTCATTCTCGCTTTGATAATCGTTTATATTACTTATCTATTTTTCTTCCGTTCGTGGTGACTCAAGACCCAGATATTTAGCTACCGCAGCCACAAGCATCTTTCTCTCTTTCACATCTAACTCGCTCGCTTCCTTATATGTCATATTCAGATTCTTTATCAAAAACAGCATTTCCAGTATTGCAGAGTTATCTCCTAACTGTGCCCTCAGAGCCGCTATATCGCTCGCTTTCAGTGAATTTAACTCGTTGTATCGCCCTCGATTTACGAATCTGAGGAGGTGGTTTGAAATGGCTTACACAAAAATATTGACAAGTGCCGTGCCGTCAACAATTCGGTTTTTTTGATATTTGACCTTTCTTCTCGTCTATGAGGTTTTATTTCTCCCTGCTTGCTTGCCATTTAGCTTTCAAAATCGTTATCATAAGAGCGCCATGCAGCTCAAACACAAACTTAACACGATTCTCAAAAGACTGAAATTTAAGCCAAGGGATTTCACATTCAATTGTGCGATTCCGAACGAACTCGGCATCTTGGTGGCACTTCCACGCTCACCCGGTAGGCTGTCGCTTGTCATCAACACGGTCGCTTCGCTGATACAATATTTTGAGGGCTACAAAGTGATTGTCGGTCCGGAATCCGCACGGGAATTGGTAACCCTGTTTTTCGGTGAACAGGCCGATTATCTGTCAAACTTCGAAGTCAACGAGGAGAAATTCAAAGGCGATAAGGAGATAGGTGTTATCTGGGACCTTTCACGCCCGCCGTCTCCGTATAAGGATTTGCCGCTATTCCTGCCCTCTGCCGACTACCGAATCAGCGCTGATCCGGAGACTTATCCCTACTACAACATCATCGTTGCCACAGGTCCTGTCTATGACGACATCACATTTTCTGAAAAACAACTGTCGCTGTTGAACATACCGATAATCAAATTCAGGCCGTCGATCCGAGACTTGGCGAAGCGGACGGTTTGGGACTACCTGATCTTCAAAGGGCACGGACAGCGAAATATCTTGGTGTTCATAGATGTGTCGAAGGACGAGGAGCTTGACATAATCCTCGATGTCTTGACGAAGACCTTGCCGACCGGCGTAACAATCATCGCACCACGCAAGATCGAGAAGATCAACGCCATCGACCTGTCTCCGATGGGGAGCGAAGGCATAGTGGCAGCGCTTGCCCTGACCGATCTGTTCATCGGCGGAGACAGCCTTTACCTCGGTGTGGCCGACCTTATGAAGATGCCGACGATCTTGATCGATACAGACATCACACTTCCTGCCGTGCCTCATGTCCATGTCTGGACTAAGGATATGGGGGTAGGAGCGCTTGCAGAGATAATCACGAAATCGGTTTAGCATGAAAAATGGAGCGCACTAACCTAAAATCCCGCAATTATTTCCGTCTTCTAAAATTTTTGAAGCCACACCTTTTCAAATTTTTTGTTGCTTTCTTTTTCATGCTCGGCTCGTCATTCCTCAACGGATTCTCTATCAGCATGTTTTCGCCTATCCTCCGTGTCCTCTTTGGAATGGGCGGAGAGGGAATGATCTTCGAGAACCTCGGCAAGTTGAGTTTCATCGCCGATTTCATGAAGCGCTATGTTTTCAGCCTCGACCCATTAAGTGCAACGGCCAGAATATCATGCATAATTGTAGCGATTTATTTTCTCAAATTCCTGTTCGCATATTTTCAACGGCTCTCCATTGTGGTTGTCGAGGAGGGCGTTGTCCGAGACATCAGAATAGCCATGTTTCAGAGGCTCATGTATTTGCCGATTAAGTTTTTCCAAACCGTGAGTTCAGGCGACATCATTTCACGGTTTATCAACGATGTCAGTTTGGTCAAGCGCGCACTTACCGAAGGCCTGTTTATCATCATCTCTGAAGGACTTAATGCCCTGATTTTGCTGGCGTTGGCGTTCATTGCGAGCTGGAAACTGACCATGGTCTCGCTGGTCCTTATTCCCATTGCCGTTGGGCTTTTGATGTTGATCAGCAAGAGGTTACGGAAAAGGTCGAGGCGCGCTCAGGAGCGCATGGGCGACATCGGCAAACACATCTATGAGGTGCTGAACGGCATCCGCGTGGTTAAGGGGTTTACAGCGGAAGCCAAAGAGACCGAAGGTTTTCGCAAAAAAGCGCACGATTATTATCGGGCGCTCGTGCGGTTTGAATACCTCAGTGCGCTCGGCTCGCCGCTGACCGAGTTCCTGTCGGCGGCAATCGCCGGGTTCATCCTGTTTTATGGCGCAAGGTTGATCTTCGTCGAGAAGTCGATGACGCCGGATAGCTTCTTTGTGTTCCTTGCGGCAGCGTTGTCTATCATGCGACCGCTCAAAAGATTGTTCCAAGCAAATGTGCACATCCAGCACGGCATTGCGGCCGGTTCGCGCATCTTTGAACTGCTCGATCAACCCATCGAACCCGGACATCTCAGCAAAGGCCGCAAGTTCGAAGGCGTCAGGCATTCCATAAAGTTTGAAAATGTCTGGTTCAGCTATCGGAAAGGCGAACCTGTGCTGAAAGGAATTTCGTTCGAGATGCTCAGAGGCGAAAAGGTGGCGCTGGTAGGCCCTTCGGGCGCAGGGAAATCTACGATTGCCGACCTGCTCGCACGGTTCCATGAACCTCAAGACGGAAAGATCACCGTTGACGGGATCGACTTGAGGGAGTTCGACCTGCGGAGCTACCGTCAGAAGATCGCAATCGTGCCACAGGAGACCTTCCTTTTCAGCGGCACAGTGTTCGAGAACATCATCTATGCCCGTCCCGACGCAACTTACGACGAGGTGATTGAGGCGGCCAAAATCTCGGCCGCTCACAGGTTTATCGAGAAGCTGCCGCAGGGCTACGATACGGTGGTGGGCGAACGTGGCGTGATGCTTTCGGGCGGCGAGAGACAGCGGATCGCTTTGGCAAGAGCCATCCTGCGGAATCCTGACATCTTGATACTCGACGAGGCAACATCGGCGTTGGATTCCGAGTCGGAAGAGCTTATAAGGCAGGCACTTCATAGGATTCTGCCCGGAAGAACGACCCTGATAATCGCACACAGGTTGGCGACGGTGCTCGAAGCCGACAAAATCGTTGTCCTCGACGGTGGACATGTGATCGATATCGGCCGCCACAGCGAACTCATCGAACGATGTGAACTTTACCGAAGACTTTATGAACTTCAGTTCAAGATACCGGTCGAGCGCGCCGAGTCCTCGAAAAATTAGGGCTGTGATCAACTTAGGCCGTGAGGATTGTCGAATTAAGGCGTGTTTTGGACAGTGATGTCGGAATACACAACTATGAACTGGTCGGTTTTGCTCTACGGCTTTGAGCGCCTGACATTTTGCGGCTGTTATTCGTTCAGTCTGTCCTCAAAACGAAAATTGAAATCCCAATCTCTGAGCCGACCAAGCGGTTGACCTATGCGTATCTCAGCGCCTGCCGCAGAACGCAGTCGCTGATGAGGCTGCTGGGCTATCAGTTGTCGAGGTCTTGTCTTCGCAGCCCCTTGTGTAGTTCATCATTTTGACCGTTATCCTATCCTGCTGTCGGTTCTGACGGAAGTCCTTAATCTATGAAACCTTGTGTCCTTACCCTTTGCTCTCCCTCGAACTTTCCAAGCGGTGCTTATCGGTAAGGATTTAGGGGTTGATAGATCTCAGCAAACATCGGTGTCCATTTGAAGATCAGCGAAAGCAAAACCTACGCAACGGCACACTCCGATAGTGCGGATGGTTCGTCAGAATGGTGATTTTTTCGGTGATTCCTTAAAATTTCCAGCGGTTTTTGACAATCACATCAAAAAGACGAAGGAGGGCAAAATGAGTAAAGTGTTGAGAGGCAGAGTCTTCAAATATGGGGATGACATAAATACCGATGTCATCTTTCCTGGAAGATACACCTATTCGATACTTGATCCTAACGAGATGGCCAAACACGCGCTGGAAGACCTCGATCCGGATTTCGTCAAAAAGGTAAAAAAAGGCGATTTCATTGTGGCTGGCAAAAACTTCGGCATGGGAAGCTCCAGAGAGCAGGCAGTCGTCGCACTGGTCTATGCGGGCGTAGCCGCCGTCATAGCCAAATCCTTTGCAAGAATTTACTTCAGGAACGCAATAAATAACGGCCTTCTGGTGATCCAAGCTCCTGAAGCCGTCGATGCGATCGAGGACGGAGATGAGATAGAAATCGACCTCGAAAAATATGAGATCCGTAAGGGCGACAAAGTCTTCAAGTTCGCTCCGCTGCCTCCAGAAGTCCAGAAGATCATCGAAGCGGGTGGACTCGTCGAATATGTCAAGCAAAAAGTGAAAGAAAAGGGCGGCACGGTTTGAAACCAGTCTATGCCTATTTCCTTCAGAGACTTAACAAATTTCTCGGAAAGGTAAAACTCGATGGACGCGAAGCTTTTGTGTTCATTCCGAACCCCGGCCGCATGGAGGAGCTCTTAATTGAGGGAGCGGAAGTCGTTTTGATACCCAAAAACTCACCGAATAGAAAAACAAGATTCGACTTGGTCGGCGTAAAACATGGTTCGACTTGGGTTTCCATCGATTCAAGGATGCCAAACAGGTTCTTTGAAGATGCGGTCAAACATTCGATCTTGCCGGACTTCAAGGGGGTTGATGTCGCAAAGAGCGAATTCCGATTCGCATCCAGCAGGTTCGACTTCCTTTTGGAAGACCCTGAACATCATTACCTTGTCGAAGTAAAGTCCTGCACACTCGTCAGGGACGGTGTGGCCATGTTTCCGGATGCGCCCACGACACGAGGGGTTAGACATGTTCGTGAATTGATCGAAGTGGCCAAAAATCACGGAACCCTGAAGCCGAACAGCACGAAAAGGCTCCTTGCTGCGATCGTCTTTGTCATTCAGAGAGACGACGCTGAGTATTTCATGCCAAACTACGAGATGCATCCGGAGTTCGGCGAAGTCCTTAAAGAGGCCTATCATGGCGGAGTGAAGGTGGTGGCTTACCGAACAAGATTTGACCCTCAGTCTTTGAGGCTTATTTATCTGGATCAGCTTCCGATAAAGTTTTAGGGAACAAGATGATAGCTCGATGCATTCTGGCTCCGTTTGCTTCAAAATCATTGGTCAAAATGATGGGAAGGTGGGAGAATGACCGCAAAGGAGCTTTTCGAGAGGATCAGAAATGACAACCTTTCCGGTGCATCTGAACTTTTGAGAAAAGCAGTTCAGGGCATAGAACAGCTTGAAGGCGATGAACTTAGAAAGTTCATAAAGCTTTTGCCTCTGGCGCAGCCGTCGATGGCGTCGCTTCTGACGCTCTGGGATAGACTGTCAAGGGCTATGGACGCTGGCAAAGACAACGAGGAGTTAGCAAAAATCGCAAGGAATTTCCTCGAATCAGCCGAACAGTCAAAAAGGGAGACAGTTGAGTTTGCGTCGAAAGCGCTTTCAAAATACAAAAAATTTGCAACGATCTCCTTTTCGTCTATGGTGTTCAATGTGTTGCTCAAAATTGGAGAACGACAAAAAATTTCGGTTCTTGTGCCTGAGTCGAGGCCGATGTGCGAGGGAAAACTTTTGGCACAAGAGTTGGCCAAAAACGGGATAGACGTGGTCTTGGTGGCGGATATGGCCGCTGTGTGGCTTGTCAAAACCGTCGATTGCGTCATCTTGGGCGCCGACGCAATAACCTCCAAGTGGTTGGTCAACAAAGTTGGAACCTATGCGCTCACATTGGCAGCAAAACATGCAAAGATCCCTGTCTTTGTAGTCGCAAGTGTTGATAAGATCCTCTCAAAACACACAGAACCGCTGTTTTCCATTCCAGACAGAGATCCATCTGAACTTGCTGAACTCAAAGATGTTAAAGTGAAAAATTTCTATTTCGACCTGACCCCTTTGGAATGGGTGGTCATGGTCATGAGGTAGTTTTACACCGACCGTTTGACATGGATTTTTGCAGGAATTATCCTAATCCGCAGCAGA
>QNDP01000095.1 GCA_003645975.1 Candidatus Hydrothermota bacterium
AGCCCCAAAGACAGCTCCGACATACATCGCAGAACCCCAAAAGGAAAAAGCTAAGGAGAGCAAGAAGATGCAGAAATACAGATGCACAATCTGTGGGTATATCTATGACCCCGAAGTGGGCGACCCGGATGCGGGCATAGAGCCGGGCACTCCGTTCGAGGAGCTGCCAGAGGACTGGGTCTGCCCGATCTGCGGCGCACCAAAGAGTGATTTTGAAAAGGTGGAGGATTGACCGCTATGGCAGTCATTCAGATCAAGCCTGACATCTATTTTGTCGGTGCAATACATTGGGACAGAAAACTTTTTGATGAACTCATCCCGCTTCCCGATGGCACAAGTTACAACGCCTATCTGATTCGTGGCAGTGAGAAAATCGCACTTATCGACACCGTCGATCCAGCAACCGAGAGCCAACTTCTCAGGAATTTGAACCATCTCGGCGTCGAACGCATCGACTACATAGTTTCAAACCATGCCGAACAAGACCATTCGGGCTCGATTCCAAAGATCCTCGAACTCTATCCGATGGCCAAAGTCGTAACAAACCAGAAGTGCAAGGCATTTCTTCAGGACTTGTTGCTGATCCCCGACGATAAATTCGTTGTGATAGGCGATGGAGAACGCATCTCTCTCGGCAACAAGACTCTCGAGTTCATCATGACGCCCTGGGTGCATTGGCCTGAGACAATGTCAACCTATCTCGTTGAGGACAAGATCCTGTTTTCCTGCGACTTCTTCGGATCACACCTTGCCACAAGTGAGATGCTGATCGACGAAGACCCAAAGGTCATCGAGGATGCCAAGCGCTACTACGCCGAGATCATGATGCCGTTCCGCAACATCATCCGCAAAAACATCGATAAGGTTACGAAATATGAGATCGAGATGATCGCACCGAGTCATGGACCTGTGTATCGCAGACCGGAGATCATCATCGAGGCCTACAAGGATTGGGTGTCCGACAAGGTGAAAAACGAGGTCGTCCTGCCGTATGTGTCGATGCACGGCAGCACGAAACGGATGGTGGACTACTTCATCGATGCGCTGATCGAGCGTGGAATAACCGTCAAGCCCTGCAATCTTCCGAGTGCCGACATAGGCAAGATGGCTATGGCGCTCGTCGATGCGGCCACACTCGTGATCGCAACGCCGATGGTGCTCGCAGGTGCCCATCCCGCAGCGGTTTACGCCGTGTTCCTCACAAATGCACTCAGACCCAAGCTCAAGTTCGCATCGATGATAGGTTCCTACGGATGGGGCGGCCGGATGCTCGACCAGATAAAAGGCCTGATGTCGAACTTGAAGGTCGAATTCCTTGACCCTGTGCTGATAAAGGGCTATCCGAAAGAAGCCGATTTCCGCTCGCTCGATAAGCTCGCCGACATGATCCTCCAGAAACACAAAGAGTTGGGCATAGCCTGACATGAAAAGGTTGGATGGGGGTGGAAACTGTGGAAACCAAAAAACTAAGAAAGGTTGTCCGAGAGTTTAACAAATATCGGAATCCTGAGTGCAAGGCTCGGACTGTCAGGAACAAAGACGATGAACTTGTCGTCGAGTTCTCAGGCTCTGTGGCCTCCTATGCGTGCTGTTTCGACGAGAACTTCATAGACTTCAAGTTCTACATCGAGGACATTGCGGACGAGAATATGGAAATCAAGGAGATCAAAAGGGTTAAATCCGATAAGTTCGTTGTGAAATACGCAAAATCCGTTGACAAGCCCGATTCGTAGGTTTTAAATAACACACGCCGTGCTTGGACTCATCGCATTTACCGCAGGAATCATAACTTATTGGGTTACTGAATATTTGTCGCATATCCGCAGGTTGAAAGGCATCCCTGTAAGGATCCATGTCAACGGGACTCGTGGAAAGTCTTCGACCACAAGGCTCATTGCGGCAACACTGCGCGCAGGCGGCCTGCGGACATGTGCGAAGGTGACTGGGACGCTGCCGATGTTCGTGTATCCTGACGGCTCCGAGAAGATTATCCCTCGACCGGGCACCACAGATCCGAGACAGCACGGGATGCCCAACATAATCGAATATGTCAGGGTCGTGAAAGCCGCTCATGAGCTTGGCGCAGAGGCTTTTGTGTCCGAATGCATGGCACTCCAACCCGAACTTCAATGGGTAACGGAGCACCGCATGATGAAATCGACAATCGGTGTGATCACCAATGTCCGACGCGACCATCTCGATGTCATGGGGCCTACCCTCCTCGATGTCGCACTCGCTCTCAGCAACACCATCCCCAAAAACGGAGTCCTTATAACTGCGGACGAGCATTTCTTCCCGTTGTTCAAAAGGATAGCGGACAGGAGGGGGACAACCGCCTATCTTGTGAGCGATGAAGATGTCGATGACCGTGAGATGCAAGGGTTTTCTTACATCGAGCACAAGCCAAATGTGGCGATTGCACTCAAGATCGCAGAGCTGCTTGGAATCGACAGAACGGCAGCGCTAAATTCGATGTATCAGGCGGTTCCAGACGCAGGCGTTCTCAGGATTCACAGAATCCATGACTTCGGCAAAACGCTCTTTTTTGTCAGCGCCTATGCAGCGAACGATCCGGATTCGTTCAAAATTATTTGGCAGACAATAAGATCTCGGTTCAATCGATGGATTGTCCACATGAACTGTCGTGATGACCGAGTGGAGCGGTCGGTTCAGCTTGGTGAGCTTCTGGCTGCTGAGATGCGTGATGTCGATAAAGTCATTGTTACGGGCAAACTTACAAAGGCGTTCATCGACGCCGCCGTCAAAAATGGATTTGAGGCCGACAGGATAGTCGATATGGAAAACTGCACGGTCGAGGAGGCTTATCGCTCGTTTTTTGAACATGCGGCCGACGGAAGCGGTATCTTCGGCATGGGCAACATGGTCGATTTCGGTGAAAAATTAACAGAATACATCAGGGAGAGGATAAGTCATGCTGTTTGAATCTGTTGGAATTGGGATAGTTATCAGTTTGTTGATGACTGAATGGGTCGGCATTGCAGCAGGCGGCATCGTGGTTCCGGGCTATTTCGCTTACATGTTACACGAGCCTTTCCGTGTGGTCGCTACCCTTGCAGTCTCAATAATTGTTCTCCTACTTGTCAAGCTAATAACCTCGTTCACAATAATTTACGGAAGGAGACTGCTTGTCCTTTCGATCCTTTTGGGCTACATCTTCGGAACCCTGACACGAATCTTTCCGCCGATTCAGGTTTCAGGTTACCTACTGGACCTTCATGTTGTCGGCTATGTGATTCCCGGTCTTGTAGCCTATTGGATGCAGCGTCAGGGAGCCGTCCGCACGATTTCAGCGCTTCTCCTTGCTGCCGTTTTAACTCGTTGTATCGTGATAATTTTCCACTTAGGAAATGCCCAATTTTGATCCATACTTTTGCTGTCGCTGATGTCATAAAGAGCCCCATCTCAAGCTGATTTGCTTCATAATGAACACATCGAGGATCTGGTGTTGAGAAGGATGTGTTAGGTCGGTTGTTTAACGGGTAAGCAGCCGATTTTTGGTGCATTGAATTATCTGAATCTTCAAGATTTTGCGCTGTTGAAGGAGAGGGAAGACACCAAAATGAAGGAGGTAATTGCCTATGGTTAAAGTGAGACCAATCTCACATAAGAACAAAAAGGACTTGGACAAGTTCATCAAACTGCCTTGGAAAATCTACAGGGATTATCCCGCGTGGGTGCCGCCCTTGATCTCACAGGAAAGGGATAGGTTCAATCCGGAGAAAAACCCATTTTACGAACATGCTGAGATTCAGTTATTTTTAGCTGAGCGGGACGGCGAAGTTGTCGGGCGGATCACCGCACACATCGACTTCAACTACAACGAGTTTCATGATGAGAAAACAGGATTCTTTGGGTTCTTTGAATCGATTAACGACCAAGAGGTTGCAAATGCACTCTTTGATACCGTTATGGATTGGCATTCACAGCACGGGATGGAACAGGTGCTCGGCCCAGCGAGTTTTAGCACAAATGACATCGTGGGACTCCTCATCGATGCGTTCGACCTGCCGCCGGTCGTCATGATGCCTTACAACCCGCCCTATTATGTCAATCTCATTGAAAATTATGGGTTTACAAAAATCAAAGACCTTCTGGCCTACAAGATTGATGTCAACGACGAGTTCAAACGATTCGCTGAACATTTCCAGAGGAGACTTAAGCCAATGGCAGATCGAGCATTGGCTAATGGATACACCATCAGGAACATCAATCTGAAAAACTGGCGCGAGGAGACGGAGAAGATCCTGATCATTTACAACGATGCATGGGAACGGAACTGGGGCTTTGTCCCCTGGACTCGGAACGAGTTTATGCACATTGCCAAAGACCTGAAGGATGTCGCAATTCCTGAGCTTGCCAAGATCGTCGAAAAGGACGGTGAGCCGGTCGCATTCGGACTTGTAGTCCCGGATGTCAACATAGTTTTGAAAAAGCTAAACGGACGGATAATCGGTCCCGGACTTTTTGCGGCCATCCCTTACCTTATCGGTTTGAAGAAGATAAAGCGTGTTCGACTCATAACTCTTGGGATACGAAAGGGATACCGTAAATCAGGTGTCGATTCCTTGCTCTACTACAACATGCTCAAAGATGGAATTGGGCTCGGCTACATCGAGGAATGTGAGGTCTCATGGCTTCTGGAGGACAACTATCTGATAATTCGAGCTGCCCAATTCTTAAAAGGTTATCATTACAAGACTTATAGGCTTTTTGTCAAACCAATTTGAGATGAGAGCCATGAAGTGGAAGAACATTTTGTTGTTGACCGTCATGATTTTGGTGGGCATCAACGGCTGCAAGAAGATTGAGGATAAGCAACAGATCTCAAAAAGTGTTGCATCTGTCCAGAAGAGACAGGTCAAGACACTGAAAAATCTTGACTTGAGGGATAACGAAACTGTCCTTTTGATTGGAGACGACACCCTGATAGTGGAACTTGCTGTTACGCCGATGCAGAGGGCTATGGGGTTGATGTTTCGCGATTCGCTTGCCGAAAATCACGGCATGTTGTTCGTTTTTGAGGAGCCTGCAAGACATGCGTTCTGGATGAGGAACACGACCATCCCGTTGTCCATTGCGTTCATTGATGAGAACGGCGTTATCCTTGAAATTCAAGATATGCAGCCACTTACAGAAGACCTCCATGCGCCTCAGCAGCCGGTTACCTATGCACTTGAGGTCAATCAAGGGTGGTTTGAGCGGCACGGCGTTCAGATAGGCGACACCGTTAAATTCTTGATGTTTCCATAATTTTGATCGCTAAGTCCACATTCTGACAAAAGCAAGGAGGTTCACGGACATGTTAGGATTTGTGTTAACTCTGTCCCTGGTTTCCATAACCGCTGATTCGGCTATAGCCAATTTCAAGGCTAAGTGGCGCACTGTTCAGGACTACGTGTGCGAAGTCGAGAGCTACCAACGAAAGGGTAAAAAGGAACAATATCGAGTTTATGACTACAAGTTTATGCGGCCGTTGTGGATAAAAATGGTTATAATCGATGGCGACGACAAAGGTGGCAAGGCGAGCTACAACTTCGAAGACGGTAAGGTTCACGCAAGGAAGCCCGGTCTCGCTGGAAAGATAAAGATCAAACTTTCGCCCGATAACAAGCTTGTCAAGTCGATAAGGGGTCAAAAGATAACTGAATCGCACTTCGGACATCTGCTCGTCATGCTGAAGGATGCGCGCCGTCCGATAAAATCGCTCGGCGACACCGTAATCGACGGCGTGGAAGTTGTCGGGCTGACCGGCTACACAAAGGAAGGCCTGAAGTTCAACATCTACCTGCGTAAGACCAACTTCCTGCCTTATCGCATCGAGGAATACGAGAATGGCGTGCTCGTGCACAGAGCTACCTACCGGAAGCTCAGGATCAATGTCGGTCTCAAAAAAGAAGACTTCAAGATATGAAGATCGTTGTCCAGCGTGTTTCGAGGGCTGAAGTCCGAGTCGAAGGCAAGACGGTCGCAAAAATCGGCAAAGGGCTGGTTCTCCTTGCCGCTGTGGAACGGGGCGATTCCGAACGAGAACTTGCGAAGGCAGCCGATAAGTGCCTGAATCTTAGAATATTCGAGGATGAAAACGGCCGACTGAACCTGTCCGCCCTCGACCTCAACCTCGAAATCCTTGCCATCTCGAATTTTACAGTCGCAGGGGACACGAGAAAGGGCAGAAGACCGGGTTTTGACAAGGCCGA
>QNDP01000096.1 GCA_003645975.1 Candidatus Hydrothermota bacterium
CCAAAGTCGAGAACAGCACATCGGTGAGATACCCTCCGGAAGCGCCGCCCCTCAAGGCAGGCAAAAAATATGTTTGGAGAGTCAAAGCCTTTGATGAACACGGATTTCCGGTCGGTGAAAACATGGGTGAAAGCGAGCCAACGGTCTTTGAGATGGCGGAAGATTTAAGTTCGACCTTTTCGCAACAGGAAGCCATCCGCCTCCTGTTACAGAAAACTTTGGATGTCCAAAGCCCCAAAAGCCGCATTTTCCTTTTGAGCCAGCCTCTTGAGATAGGCGATGTTGTTGGAACGCCTTCCAACCCCTATGAGATAGAAATCCATTCAAGATCTTGGCTCGGATGGGTGGATACGCAGCCGGATAGAGACCTGCCACACAAAATCGTCTTCGTCATCATCGATGCAATCACTGGAGAGGCCACAATTTTGACGAACAAGTGGACCCCACTTGTGAATGGACGCAAACTGTCCGATGAGGATTTGATTCTGGTAAAAGAGGGAGTTGCCCAATGATCATCTTATTGTTGGCCGTAGTTTTACAGGCTGGAGAGATAGTTTCAAGCGGTCATGTCGAATTTTTTTACGAAGAGGATCGGCGTGCTGGTTTCAGAATCGTTGATTCCATGCTTCCACCTCCGCAAAGCGGCATGATCAGCTTGGGGTTGAAACTCAACCTCATGGGATATCCAGTATTAGCCGATTTTGGCTTCTCGTCCGAAAATCGATACACCGGAACCTTGATCAACCGATACTCCGTGAGATTTGAACCCAAGACATTCGCAGCCAAACGGGTCGGTGTGCTGCGGGTCTTGGAATTTGTCAGGCTGGGCGACTTTTTTCCAAACGAGACCGAGCTCGCCTTATCGAAGATCAAAATCAGAGGGATCGGCATAGGACTCGGAGGCAAAACGACTTCCATCAGACTCTACTACGGACAGGTGAAACGCAAGTTTATGGGCGGCAAATACGCTAAGCCGAGCTATCAGCGGCTCTTAACCGGCGCATTCCTCAAGACTTCTCCTTTAAAGACGCTGTCGTTGAACATCCACATCCTCAAAGGCTGGGATGTCATGTCAGAAGACATACTTTCGGATTCCGTGCATCCATTTGCCAATGCGGTGATCGGAGGTGGGCTGAGATTCAACTACAAGAAACTTTTCACATTGGAGACGGAAGCCGAACTGTCGGCATCGACCGACTTGAACGGCTCGGATGTCAAGCGACAAGTCTATGCACTAAAGGCATTTAATCTCATCATGCCTGTAAATCTGAGCACCACATTGGACTGGGCGGCGCTCATTCGGCTGAAAGTTCAACCGATGCGTAAAACGAGGTTTAATTTGTGTTACAAATATGCTGGACCCGGATATAACTCCTTTGGAGCACAGAGGATACGATCAAATTGGAAGGAACTGACATTTAAAGGCGAATACAGAGGTTGGGGTGCATCGAGCAACTGGATTCGATTGGAGCTGTCGCACGGCCGGGATAACCTTTTGAACCAGAGTGTGCTCACGACCCGAAAAAGTCGAATAAAAATTTCATCGCATTTGATGCTGAAAATGAACATGTTTGCGGCTGTCAGCGGGGAATTTCAACGGATCGATCGGAGATCAGAAGACTCAGAAGCTCAGAGGGACAATCTGTCCACAATAACCTTTGCGCTTTTTCAGAACACTCAACTGTCTGACAAAAAATTAAGCACAACTTTTTCATTCACAGCAACTTCTCTCAATGGCGCGCAAGACCGACAAGTCCAATCGGCCAATTTCGGTTCCAGCCTAAAGACCAAAAGTTCACTTGTATCAGTTGGATTGTCATTTTCAAAATCGGTCAGTTCGCTCGACACAGTCGAGGCCGAACGGATATTGGTTCTGAACCTTTCAGCCACAAAGACCTTTTTGGACAGGAGGCTGACGGCAACACCTTCAGTTTCAACTCACTTGGAGAAAGGGGTCATACGGACCGGTGTATCGTTTTCGGTAAGTTTCCAACCTTTCGAGCAGTTTCACATAGGCCTTATGGCCGTAAGGGACAACTTGAGGAACGATGTCAAAGACTCCGGCTGGCTTATCCGAATAACCGGCCACTCGAACTTCTGAAAGGGGACAATTGCTTGCTTCGGAACAAATTCCACACCTTAATGAAGCTGTCCGAAAAGCGGCGGCTTAAAAAGCTATCAGTCAATCGGTTTGTGGTATAGGGATAAATACTGAATTCTCAACGAATTACCCTCCCCTACCCTTTGCGCAACAATCAAACAGTGTGGGATCCTTTCGAGATAATCCGACCGTTTGGACTTTGCTGCGTTGGCTCTACATGCGGAAGGTCTCCCGCGTCAGAAGCCATAAAGCGATCTTTCGGAACAGCGGCGCTGCGATATAGCCGCCATAGGATGACCCCTTATGTGGCTCGTCAATAACGACATAGACGATATACTTCGGCTCGTCGGCCGGAAAGAATCCGATAAACGACCCTGTAACGCGCGTCCAACTGTAACGGCCGGTCTTTTTGTCGAACTTCTGGGCAGTGCCCGTCTTTCCAGCGACCTTTACATTCGGGATCCTTGCCAGCCTGCCGGTTCCGCTATCTACAACCTCGACAAGGATTTCGGTCAGCAGCGAATCGGTGGATCGATTTAAGACCTTTCGGACAACTATTCGGGACGGCGTCTTAACGATCTTCCCGTCCTTCTCATAAGCCCGAATCAGTTTGGGCATCAGCAGATATCCGCCGTTTGCTATTGCCGAATAAGCCATAACCATCTGAATGCCATTGACCAAAAGTCCCTGTCCGATCGAGAATCCGGCGACGGTGACACTGTCCCAACCGGCGATCGAGTCTCTCGGCGGACTGTAAGACTCGCCCGACAGGATCACACCGGTCGGTGCAAGGAATCCGAATTTGAGCGCTTGGTCAACAAGTGCATGTGCGCCAAGTCTTAACGCCAATTTGGATGTCGCCACATTCGACGAATGGACAAGTGCATCGCGCCAAGTGATCTTCCCAAGCGGATGGACATCGCGAATCCTGTGCTTTTTGAAGTCGATAAAACCCTCACCCGTGTCGATCGAGTCCTCTGGATGGATGATTTTGTGTTCGTAGGCGTAGGAGTGTGCAACGATCTTAAATGTTGAACCCGGCTCATACGGATCGGTAACCGCATAATCGCCGTTATCAGGGTAGTTCACAACTGCCAAAAGTTCGCCTGTGTTCGGATCGGCGACTATGACCATGCCGTGCAATGCGTCATGCGACTCGACCCACATTTTAAGCTGTTCGTAGCAAAAAGCCTGAATGTCGGCGTCTATGGTCAGCCAGATGTCGCCTCCATCGACAGGCGGGTTTTGAGGCAGGTCAACGCCGAACATGAGGCGGCCGTCGGCCGTCCGATAGGCATATCGATACCCATGTTTCCCTGCAAGTATCAGGCTGTCAAGCGCATATTCCACACCGCTCAACCCATGTCCTTCCATCCCGACGATTCCGACGAGCGAACGATAGGCTGGGTCAATCAGTTTCCTACTCCAAAAGTCCTCGATTTTTAGCCCTTTTACCAAATTTAGGTCAGATTTTGCGGAATACGGCAGTCCGTATCCGATAAGATAGGCCAGCTTTCCCTCTGGCAGTTTGGGCAAAACTTTCAGTTCCAGAGAATCAAGCACATCCTTTGGGTTGACCGAATCGCTGTCGGCTATCTGATAAACCATTAGACCAGGGACATTTATGGCCAATGGTTTTCCATTTCGATCAAAAATTTCGCCCCGTTTGGCAGGCAAATCGACCCGTGATATGAATTTGATTCTGGGCGCCTTACGGTGCAGAACCTGCAATGATGCGAGCCAAAACAGAATCAGGAATGTCCAACCTATCACGAGCAATTTTAAGAGTCTCAATCTCCACATTTTTCCTCTCCCAGATATAGACCATGCCCATAGACCTTGCGATGCTTTCTATACGCGTAGCTGACTGCATCTCAAGGACTTTCCCCCTGAGTTCGGACACAACTTTTTCAAGACTGTCCCTCTCGGCCTCAAGGCGATAAACCTTGCGTGAAAGTGTGAAAAAGTAGGTGTTTTCAACGGCCAAGATCAACAGAAGGAACACGATCAGCAATGCAATCGTAAATGTCCTTTTCATCTACGGCCTCCAGTTTGCGATAAGCCCTCAATTTTGCACTCCTTGCCCTCCGATTACGCCTGACCTCCTGCTCGCTCGGTCTCAAAGGCTTTTTTGTAAGAGTTTCAACACCTCTGACCTTTTTGATACCTTTCACGATTCTGTCCTCAAGCGAGTGGTAAGAGATTACAACAAGGCGGCCGCCAACTTCAAGGCACGCAAGCGCATGTGCAAGTCCATGTGCGACATGCTCCAACTCCTTGTTCACAAATATCCTGAACGCCTGATAGACTCTCGGAAGGACATCGCTCAGCCTTCTGGTCGCAACAACCTTTGAGACAGCCTCGTTCAACTCCGAAGTGCGCATAATTTTGCCATGAGTTTGCCGAAACTCGACGATCGAACGGGCGATTTTGAGGCCGTTCCTGAGTTCGCCGAACTTTTCGAGGATTTGACCCAACTCTTTGATCTTCAAGGTGTTGATCCAATGCCATGCGGGCACACCGTTCGTCGGATCGAACCGCATGTCCAAGACCTCGTCCCTGCGATAGCTGAATCCCCTCCCAGAATGCTCGATGTGAAAGGACGAGATGCCGAGATCAAAAAGGATGCCGCTCGGCCTCGAAAGCCCAAGTTTCTCAACCACATGACACAGCTCAATGTAATCGGCTTGAACGACAAAAACTTTTGGTCGGTCGCCAAGTCTTTCGGCCAAGATCCGAAAACTTTCTGGATCTTTTTCCAAAGCAAGGAGATAGCCATTCTCACCGAGATGCTCGAGGATCGCTCTGGAATGGCCTCCAAGCCCGGCTGTGGCATCGACAAAGAGGCCGTTTCCAACATCCAAAAGCTCGATGACCTCATTGACCATCACCGGAATGTGGACAACATTTTGATGCTCAATTGAATTCATTTCGATGCCCTCTCGGAATCGGGCTGGAATTATGCCGATGCCCAGCGATGCAGGCAAGCATCTGAACACATTTTGCTTGATTTTGATGGCAAAATCGGAAATCATTTCGCAGCGAAATAAGGAGGTTTGACATGATCAAGTTGTTGATGCTGATGATATTTGCCTACATCGTCGGCGGAATACCGTTCGCCTACATTCTCGTCAAGCTCAAGACGGGCAAGGATATACGGACGATCGGCAGCGGAAATGTCGGCGGAACCAACGCAGCACGTGCCGCTGGCATCCACATTGGACTGCTTGTCGGACTGCTCGACATGTTGAAGGGCGCATTGCCGACATACATCGCACTCAAAGTTTGCGGTGCGGATGCCGCTGTCCTCGTCGGTGTTACGGCCGTAATCGGCCACATGTTCACGCCTTTCCTGTCGTTTCAGGGCGGAAAAGGAGTCGCCACAGGCACGGGCGCCTTCCTCGTGCTCGCACCGGACGCAGTCGCTGTCGGAGCAGTTATCTGGCTGATCATCACGGCGATCTTCCGATTTGTCTCTTTGGGATCCATGATGGCCGCTGTCGGAATGGCGGTTTATGTCATTCTGTTCAAGGACATTCCGATGCTCTGGGTGGCCTCGATCGCACTGGCTTTGCTCATAATTGTCAGGCACAGAAGCAATATCCGACGGCTGCTGAAAGGTGAGGAGCCAAAATTTAAATTCAGACAGTGAGATGGCAGGACATGTGGCGATAATCGGGAGCGGAAGTTGGGGACTGACTCTGGGTAACTTGCTGGCAAACAAAGGGATCAAAGTGAAGATCTGGGGGCGGTCGCGTGAGAAAATCCAGAGGCTTAGAGAAACCTACGAAGATAGGTCTCGACTGCCGGGGATAAAACTCCACAGTTCAATTGAGTTCCACTTCGATTTGAAAAAAGCAATTGACGATGCGGACCTTATAGTTCTCGTGGTTCCGTCACAGGCTATGAGGGATGTGGTGTCGAAGCTCTCGAAGCTTTCAAATTTTCCAAAGAGGATAGTTTCGGCGGCGAAAGGGATAGAGATCGGGAGCGGCAAAAGGATGAGCGAGGTGATCAAAGAGGTTCTCGGTGGTGGCGGTGTTGCGGCCTTATCAGGACCGTCCATAGCGCTTGAGGTCGCCAAAGGCGAACCCACATCGGTCGTTGTGGC
>QNDP01000097.1 GCA_003645975.1 Candidatus Hydrothermota bacterium
CACGAAGACTGCCGCCGGCCTATGCGGATCGAACTCGTCTGCCGGCCTCTCCGCCTCTCCGAACTCCACTATAACCTCGCCGTTGCCATAGTCATAAAGCCTGACCCAGAATCCGGGGCCAAGCTGAATCTCGATATATGGCGGCCAAGCATCTACATTCACCTCCGTTATCTTGCCGTTTGGAAAGAGTCTCTGTGCCATTTCCTCCAGCTTCTTCCTTTCCTCTGCCATGGCGATATAGTAATGGATTCATAGTTTAAATAGTTTTTGTTGCTTAGAATCCAAGTCAAAAAATAAAATAAAAGAAAATTATTCTGCTTCGGGCTTGAAGACTAGCTCCACAATCACTTCGTCGCCGAGCTTTCTGCTCTTCATGATCACATACGCCTTGTCTGGGACATGAACTACCGCTTTCGCATTCGCTTCATCCCAATCGATCATCCTTGCATTCGGGAACAGAACGTCCTTCAGCACCTTCAACGCATCGCTGTCCTCGCCGTACAGCATAGCCTTCCACATCCTCGCATCCATGGCATTCCATAATATGATTCATAATTTAAATACTTTATGCCGATGTCCGATCTTGCTTGATTTCTATGCCATTTCCGATTCCGAGTCCTGCATGCCGGGCCATATATAAAGGAAAACGCCTCTTGTGAGTGAAATCCGTGCCGAAAATGCCGAGTCCGAGTTGTCTGTGCCTTGATTTCCAACCGTTTCCATGCCATTCCCGATTCCAAATGCCGTGTGTTGAGAATGCCAAGAAAATCAAGCCGATTCGAAAATGCCGATGCCGTGCATGTATTATGATACCAGCCTTTTCAGCATACGACAAAATTATAAAATGCGATGCAAGAAAATCATGCCGTTTCGAGGTTCAGCACCATCCATCCGAGCCGTTCCAGTTCCTGCACCGTCTCCTGCTTCGCGTCCCGAGTCGCGACTGCAATCTTGTTTCCGAATCCCATGCCGTTCAGCTCTTCCGTCAGCCCTGCCGCGTTGTCGAACCACATGTCCGAGAACAGCACCGCAATCCGAGCCCTCGCCTTCCTGATCTCTCGCATCAGCATCGGCCTCGCATTCCTGACCGCCATCGTCGGATCCGTGCCGCCGAACGTCCTCGCCATCCTGATCCGATCGCTCTTTCGCTCGATCCTGCCTGTTTCTGCAATCCTGGTATCGAAGACCGCCCATATGACTTTTGCATCCGCCGCCCTGACCATCGCTCGAACCTCAGCCAAGAACTGCTCGAACTGCTCGTTGCTGATCGACCCGCTCGTGTCGCCGAGCACGAAGACGACCGGCTGTCCGCGATCCTTGACTTTGCCTTTCCACCTCGGCACAGCGTACGATGGCCACGACCACGACTGCCTCTTCCGCCTCTGCGCCGTCGCCCACTTCCTTAGCACCGACCGCCAATCGATCTCTGCCTTGTCCATGTCCTCGAGCCACTCCTTAACCTCGCCGGGCATGTTTCCGGCCATCTTCGCTCCCTGCCTCATCGCATCCCTGAGCTGCCTCGCTACCTGCTTCCTGTCCGCCGCCTTCTCAATATCCGAGCTCGGCTTCTTGATCGTCCTGCCTTGCGACTTCCTGAACTCCCTGCCCGCCTTTGCCGGTCCAAGATCCGGCGCCTGTTCCTGTCCCTGCCCTCGTCCCGTGCTTCCATTCTTCTGTCCCTGCTTCTTACATCCACCACCGCATCCGCCCTGCCCCGGCCTCATTACTTGCCTTATTTGCTTATCTTTGACAATCGCGTCATATACGACCTTGAACTCGAGTGCATCGACCTTTGCGATTTCACGATGGCCGAACTCGATGACGTAGTCATTATACCGATTCCATGTTTTGACTGCCACGATCTCCGGCCTCTGCATTCCTGACTTGTCGAGGGCGTAGTTTACGATTGCATCTGCCGCGATATTCGATACGACTGGATGCAAGTTCTTGCCCCGATCGACGTGCTCCAAGACCACATGCAAAAGCTCGTGGGCGATAACATATTCCTGCTCTTCGATCTTGAAATCAAAGAACCGATCCGTAACGTAAATGTTCTTGCCATCTGTCCATGCGATGTTCTCCTTGTCGCCCTGCACATAGACGTAGCCGAGCTTCGACGCCGGAAGTCCTAGCCACGGTCTCATCAACGTCAGCCGGGCCAAGACCTTCCGCACTTGCTTCCTCGCCCTCGCGATATCCATTTTCACGCACCCCCGACTAGCTCCGACAACACTGACCTTAGCCGCTTATCCTTCCTTGCCAAACGCATGATCTCTCTGACCGCCCTCGCCCGAGCCTTCGCCGGCAGGAATCGAATCGCAACGACCGCCAGCTCCATGACTTCACCGTCCTTAATGCCGACGCTCGTAATCCAGTCCGCGAGCTTATCCGCCTTCGCCATGCCGATCACGTACAGTTGCTGGTCAAATTCCAGCGACTTGAAGTAATCGATATCCGATAATGCACGACCGACGTCGATGCGATAGCTCATGAACGAACGAAATGCTGCCCCCGCTTCCGATCCGACGTACTGATCGACGTCATCGTAATTCGCGAGACCGGATTCGAGATCGAGGATGAATCCAGTCCACGCTCTCGGCGTTGGATACGGTTCGAGACTCGATTCTGAGACCGTCTCCGTGACCAAAAAGTCGGGCTTGGCAGTCAAGAACGCGAAGACTGGCCTCGACCTGTCGCTGAGATCGTAATGCGAGGTCATAAACTCGACCCACTCGCTGACATTCGGTGCTTCGAATTCGATGATACGAAGCCTGTTCACGACCGGCGCCGCAAGTTCTGACGCCAGGACCGAATGCTCGGGCCTGTTGCCGGCTGCGACAATCCAGATACCGGGACTGAGCTTGACGAATCCGATTCTGCGACTGCCGAGCAATTGCATGAGCACGGCCTTGACATCGTCGCTGGCCGGATTCGTAATTTCATCGACAAACAACATGCCTCTCTGCCCGGACCGGGCGAGAACTGACAACCACTCCGGCACTCGATACGAGAATGTCTCCGCACTCGGGTCGGCGATGACGTTCGGAAGACCAAGCAGATCGACGTCGCGAGTGCCTGACAGTCTGAATTCAACAAAGACGAAATGCTTACTTGGATCAATTTCCATGCCCTGACTCCACTCCCTGAACTCGAGGCCGAGTCTCGATGCCAGAGCCTGAGCCAACTGCCTGACCGTTTCCGACTTTCCGATGCCCGGCGGGCCGAGCAAAAGAATCGGCCTCGCCGGTGGCCGCGATGCTGATCCGAACCTGTCCAAAAACGTCTTCGGCTTCATGATCATAGATTGTATTCATAATTTAAATACTTTTTGTTTCGAGTCTGAGATTGGCGAGTGCCGAGATTCGAGAATGCCGAGTCCGTATGTCATATGCCGAGTCCGTGGCCGTCGCAGTCGCAGGATCGTGAATCGCAAACACCGAATCCGAATTTCGTGCAATTTTACTGCCCGCCCCGTGGATGTTAGCCCGTATATTAGCCGATGCATACCGCAGATCCGAATCCGAAAAACACGATATTCAGGCAATTTTATAATAATGCCGTATGCCGAACGGCCTCGTATAATTACACGTCCGCGACATGCCGAATGTCGAGTCCGCATATGCAGTCAAGCAAATCCGACACATGCGATTCGAATGCCGATCCGCGTCGCCTTCGCATATGCAATCAATACATTTCCGACGCCAACCTGCCGATTTCAGCCCGAATTCGCATCGCAAAGTGCGTTTTCCTTTATATATGACCGAGCCGCCGAACTGCCTGTGCCGAATCGTTATATACGCCGCCTGACTTTGCAAATCCGTCATGCCGAATCTCAAGGACGAGATCGAGAGACTGAAGGACGAGCTATCCAGAATCAAGCCCTCGAAGCAAGGTCCGCACCCCGGAAAGCTCGTCGAGTGGCTTCGCGAATTCGCCGACCTGCTCGAGGCATTCATCAACGAGCCGACTCCGATGGACAGGCGCCGACTCGAATCGTACAAGTCCAGATTCGCCGAACTCGCGAACGCAATATCCGGATACTTCGGCTGGGCCGTCAGCAAGATTCCGTGGCTGTCCGATCTCCATGCATGGCTCGACCAGTTCGAATTTGTCGTTCCGCCGACTATGACCATAGACGCCGAGCTCCGAGACCGAATTGCCGAGCCTTTAGTCCGAGTCCTCGAACAGGCGATCGAACTGGGCAAGGGCAGGCAGAAGCTCAAGCTGATCCGGCCGTATCTCGACATCTACACCGCAATCACAGCCGAAACGCAGGAACGGTTGTCCGACCTCGGACTGGCGGTCTTCGCCGAATACGACCAACGCGTCAAGGCCATCGACTCGGTTATCGACTGGGCCGAACAACTGCAACGAACTCTGTCCGAACGGCTCGCATCCAATCCCGACGTGCAATCCGCATTCAAGACGCTGATCCGCAATCTCAAACAGGCTAAGTCGAGGGCCGATCCTCGCATCGCAATCGCCGCGCTCCGCAGGTTCAAGAAGCGAATCCTCGACCTCATAGCCAAATCCGTGGCCGAGACCGCCGGTCTCATTCTCGACCAGCTGATTCCGATCGCCAAGTCTCCGATTCCGATTCCCGACGCCGACCTCGACGCATATGTCAAGAGCCTTCTCGACGTCCTGCCCTCCGACATCGATCTCATAGCCAAGATCCGGCGCTACACCCTGCCCGTCCCGGCCGAGCACGCGAACGTATTCGGCTGGCGGTTCACGATCGACTACTCCGGCTACGTCCCGGGCTACGGCCAGTCCGACTACGCGACGTGCACGATCTCCATGTCCCGATCCATACTCGACTACGAGCCGAAGACGAGACAGCCGCAGACCCGCAAGTTCTGGCTCACGATCCGGTTCACGGCCGACAGCAAAGAGATCGGTAGTTCGGCAATCAGCTTCACGACTCGGACCGTATGGCAGGGCGAGCCGGGCGAGGGCGGTCGGCCGGTCGGCATGGAGCTCAAGTCGTATTCGATATCCGGCGATGAAGAAACGGCCGTGTCCGGCATCTATCTGCTGTATCTGGCGATGACCGAATTCCCGACCCGGATCGGAGGCAGGATCAATACCAAGCCCAGCGAGTGCACAGCGTTCGGCGGCGACAAAGATCTGTCTAGGCCCGGATGCACGGCTTGGACTGCGATTGCCTGTCTATGGTCTGCCCTGTCGCAGTTGCCGAGCCAGTACAGGCGAATGGCCGAGTCGAGGCCGGACATCCGGAACGTCGACACCGAATACATTACGCGGGGCTGAAGACTGACTGACCGTATCGAGGAGCGAAACCTTGCCCCGGATCGAGGTCTGAATCGCATGCCGTAGTTGCTTGTCCATCCGCCACGCCGTCACCTGCACATTCGAAAGCCGATGCCGATACTGAACGAATCTCGCAATCGCCGTCGCAACCTGTCTGTCGCCGATGCCGATGCCGAGCAGGTAATCGACCGCTGACTGGCTGGTCTTGAATCCGTCTCCGACTGGCACAACGACTGCTTGAACCGCCGACCGATCGACTTCGTCCACGACGCCGACGACCGAAACGCGATGCCATCTGCCGTCCTGCCACGTCCTCGCAGGCACAGATACGAATCTCGGTCTGCGATAGCCGAACAGACGATGCGCGGTCGCCGGATCGAAATGCGCCGTCCACCATAACGCCGGATCGTAGCCGAGCCGAGTCAGGAAATCGCTAAACATCGCCAAGACCAAAACGACCGAATCGACGATCATAAAATCTCACCTCCGCCAAAAAGCTCGTCCTTCCATAGACAATACAACACAATCAAATCAACAACGATCCACAGAAACTCATGCACCGCAAATACGCCGAATGTCGTTGGGCTAATGACTTTATCGACAAAATCACGATAAGCCATATGAAGCAACCACCCGGACAAGAAGCACATCTCACCGAACAGCATAAGCAAAAGCAAATTGATCAAACCTACTGCCTTCATTACGCATCACCATCCTTGAGCGGAATTGATAACAACTTCGCTTCTTCTTGTTTCCTTATCTGCTCATGCTCACGAACTAATCCAGCTACTGCGAACATTATCAAGCCATAAAATCCGCATCCTATCAATATCCACTCTCTCAGCCATAAGCCGATACAAG
>QNDP01000098.1 GCA_003645975.1 Candidatus Hydrothermota bacterium
GAACATCGGATCGACAAAGCCATCGAAACTGCACGCAAAGTCATGGCGCGTCGTAAGATCGAACTCACACCGGCCTATGAGAAGATGATGCGCCATATCTTCGAGATGACAAAACCTGAAAGAGCCGATTTCACAGGATGATCCTTAGTCGGGGATGTGGTTGGATGGGGGTGATTAAACGAAAGGAGTTAAAAAATGCGGAATTTGGGATTTGTCCTGATTTTTATGGTCTTCCTCTTTGGATGTGCATCGACCACAAAGATTTCGGAGATCAAATCCAATCCGGAAGTTTACCTCAACAGCGAGGTCACGGTCGAGGGACGGGTGACCCAAACCATCGGTGCCCCGTTGAGTTCCAAAGGGTTGTATCAGGTCGATGACGGCGAATCGAGCATCTGGGTTTACACCGAACACGGAGTGCCGATGCGCGGCGAAAAGGTCAAAGTCAAGGGGATTGTGAAGTCTGGCATCACATTGCTTGGCAAGACCTTCGCCGTGATTTTGGTCGAGAAGGAACGAAAATGAGCCTTTATCGGGAACATGTCCGAGCAGGCTGGAAGGCGGCTCTTCTGGCATCCCCGTTTGCGGTTTTGTGGCTGGTTTTCAAATACCGACATTTGGAACCCTTTTCCTTTGGAGACTTAGCCTCGCAGGTGGGGCTGGCCGTGCTGGCGGCTTACACGATGTCAATTTTTCCGGACATAGACATTCGCGGAAAAGCACGGATGCACATCTTGAGCATCGTCTTCATCCTTGCGGTAATCCTCCTGATTTTTCGTTATCCCACGACTGCGCTTGCACTTTTGGTACTTTTCTTTGGAATTGCGCTATTTCCACGCCATCGTGGACTTACACATTCGATTTTCATGGCGGTTCTTGTTCCAGCCGTTTTCCTTTTGTTGCCAATAATTTACGGAGACGGATTCAGGGATGCCGGCGTTTCGGCTTACATTGTCGGTGTGTTTTCCTATGCCAGCCACCTGAAGCTCGACAGAGCGACTCCAAAGCGGAGCAAAAAGCGTTAAGTCAAGTTGTTGATACGGCGAATTTTGAGACTTCCGTCTTTGCTCCTATAAACCTCAACGACTTCGCCCTCAAAAAGGATCTTGAATCCATCCTCGTCGATGTCCTTGTGTGTTATGCGGATGCGTTCACCTGTGTCGAGAAGACGGATAATGCCACGACCAAGATTTTCGTCGAAAACGAGGACCTTGGCCAATCTCGGCTTAGCTCGAAGCTCATTGGATTGCATTTTTGATGACAAAATAACCTATTGCAAAGGCTACGACTGCGATGATCGAAGCCCACAGCGGCAGGTTTGCAACGATGATGCCGAGAATCAGAATCGCAATTGCGAGGTCGAAATCTTTGGCCTTCAATGCAGCTACGAGCAACACAATCCACACAACGAAGGCCGCAAAAATGGCGAAAAGCATCATTGCCCGCCTCTCAACTTTTTAAGAACTTCAGGATTTACAACATTTTGCGGAATGCGTCCGTTGAGCACATCGACGATCGCTTGAGCCGCCATCAAGGCCATCGATTCGCGGGCGTTGTGTGTAGCGCTGCCGATATGTGGTGTGATGACCACATTTTCCAATTTTTTGAGTTCATCGGGAACTTCGGGCTCGTTCTCAAAGACATCGAGGCCTGCACCGGCTATCCGTCTGTTTTGCAAAGCCTTGATGAGTGCTTGTTCATCGACGACAGCACCCCTTGATGTGTTTATCAGGATCGCCGTCGGCTTCATCAGATTAAGTTCTCGTTCTCCAATCAAGTGGAATGTTTCAGATGTCAATGGGACATGTAAAGATACGAAGTCGGATTCCTTAAGCAGTTCGTCTAAGGAGACCATTTTTGCGCCGAGTTCACGCTCAAGCCGTTCGTTGCGATGCCTTGAAAAATACAGGACTTTCATTTTAAATCCCTTAGATTTCAAAGCCATAGCCGTTCCTATGCGGCCAGCGCCGATTATGCCAAGCGTTTTACCTTTCAGTTCAAAGCCGAGCAACAGCGTGGGATGCCAACCCTTGAACTTGCCAGCCCTTGTAAACTTGTCGGCCTCGACAATACGCCGTGCCACAGCGAACAAGAGCGCCCATGCAAGTTCCGCCGTTGCATCCGTGAGGACGCCGGGTGTGTTCGTTACGATTATGCCAAGCTCTGTTGCTGCATCGACATCGATGTTATCATAGCCGACGGCATAATTGGAGACAATTTTTAGGTTTTTACCCGCCTCAAGCACATCCCTTGAGATCTTGTCAGTCAGAAGGCAGAGCAAGGCGTCTGCATCTTTAACGCCTTCAACAAGTTCGTCTTTTGTAGGCGGCAGCTCGTTTCCTCGCAAATTTATCTCAAAACCAGCTTTTTCAAGCAGTTCCAATCCAATTTTTGGTATCTCCCTTGTAACGAAAACCTTCATTTCAAGCCCCCTTGATTCAGAATGTGTTGAAATTCTAAGGCCGAAGTTCAAGGGGTGTCATCAGAACAGATTTTTTAAAATGCTTCAGGAAATTACGGGCTGCGAAAGATCGATGTTGAACCTCTATGAATATGCCCGAATGCTTCCGATTCCTCAGTGGAGATGAGGCCTTTCTCCTTGTTCTTTCAAGTTTTTTACAAAATTTCACTTTTATGAGTCGGTGTGGTATCATTTTGACCTTCGATTTTGTCAAAAATTTTTGAAACTTCGGAGGAGAGTCATGGCAAAGATAGAAGCACTTAAAGCAAGGGAAGTTTTGGATTCCAGAGGGAACCCAACGGTTCAGGTTGATTGTTATTTGGACAACGGTGTTGTCGGGCGTGCGACGGTGCCTTCGGGCGCATCGACAGGCAGCAGAGAGGCTTTGGAATTGAGGGACAACGATCCCAAACGGTATCTTGGAAAAGGGGTCTTAAAAGCGATAGAGAATGTGAACGGTGTTATCGCAGATAGACTTAAAGGGCATGATGCTCTGAAACAGGCGGAGATCGATCGGATACTCATCGAACTCGATGGAACGGAAAACAAGTCATGTCTTGGAGCAAACGCCATTCTCGGCGTCTCTATGGCGGTGGCAAGGGCGGCAGCAATTTCACTTGGCATCCCGCTTTACCGCTATCTCGGTGGAGTCAATGCCAAAGTATTGCCGACACCGATGATGAATGTCATAAACGGAGGAGTGCATGCCGATAATCCGCTTGACATTCAGGAGTTCATGATAGTGCCTGTCGGAGCTCCGAATTTCCGTGAAGCTGTCAGATACGGAGCCGAGGTCTTTCACAATTTGAAAAAGATTTTGAAGGAAAAAGGACTTGCCACAGGCGTCGGCGACGAGGGCGGTTTTGCACCGCAGATATCGAGCACTGAGGAGGCGCTGAACCTGCTCGTAGAAGCCATCGAAAAGGCAAATTACGAACCCGGCAAGGATGTCTCTCTCGCTTTGGACGCCGCTGCATCCGAATTTTTCGACGAGAAGCATAAAAAATACAAATTTGAGGGCAAAGAGATGACCTCTGATGAATTGATAGATTTTTACGAAAAGTTACTCGAGAAGTTCCCGATGATCATCTCGATTGAGGATGGGCTTGCGGAATCCGATTGGGACGGCTGGAAAAAGATGACGGAAAGACTCGGAGATAAGGTTCAGCTTGTGGGGGATGACCTTTTCGTTACCAATGTGAAATACATCAAGAAGGGTATCGAGATGGGAGTTGCCAATTCCGTGCTCATTAAGCTCAATCAGATCGGAACGGTTACAGAGACACTTGATGCAATCGAGCTTGCACATAAAGCTGGCTATACAGCCGTCATATCTCATAGGTCAGGTGAGACGGAAGACACGACCATCGCAGACCTTGCGGTCGCAACTAATACTGGGCTTATAAAAACCGGTTCGCTCTCCCGTTCCGAAAGGACGGCCAAATATAACCGATTGATGGTGATAGAAGAGGAGCTTGGAGCGGCAGCCGTCTATTGGGGAAGGATGTCTTTTAACCCTAAGAAGTAAAAGTGAAAGGAAAAAAGTTAAGAAACCGACTGATCCTCATTTTCGCTGTGTGGTTTCTTTATTACTTTTTGAACAGCTCGATAGCCCTGTATAAGCTCCACAAAAGAGAAAAAATGATCGAGGAGAAGATAGCCGAGCTTAAAGCCCTTGAGAACTACTATCTGGCCAGATCCGAACTTCTAAAAGACCCAAAATGGATTGAGTTTATTGCGCGTGAACGGCTTGGCATGGTAATGCCTAATGATAAACTTGTGCGAATTTTGGTCGTGAAAGAGATAGATGACAGAAAAAAGAAGTAAGTTCATGGAAATGGAAATCGACTTCTCAAAGGTAAAGGGTCAAGAGACGGCCAAAAAGATTTTGGAGAGTGCCATCCTCTTTGAGAGATACCCTCCTTTGTATCTGTTTGTTGGGCCTCGGGGTGTGGGAAAGGCCACGATGGCTGTGGAATTTGCTAAGGCTGCTAACTGTGTATCAAATGATGTAAGACCGTGCGGTCGGTGTTCACAATGCCACAAGATTGAGAGGTTTGTCCATCCAGATGTCCACTTTTTGCTTCCAGATAAACCAGAGGGGCTCAGACAGAAGTTGGGACAGGGTGGAGGAGTTAGGCCTCCGGATTTTGACCCCTCTCGTGAGATTTCGATAAGACAGGTTCGCGAGATCCAATATGAACTCTCAAGGCCGCCTGTCGAAGCGCGCCACAGATTTGTCATCATTTTGAACGGAGAGAATTTGACAATAGAATCCCAAAATGCCCTTTTGAAAACTTTGGAGGAACCTCCATCGAACACCACTTTTATCATGGTATCAGACAATCCCGATTTGATCCTGCCAACGATACGCTCGCGCGCTCGAACCGTGAAATTTCACTATTTGGGTTTCAACGACTTCGTGGACTTCTTCAAAAGTTCGACCGTTTCGCCTGCTGTTTTATATCGGTTAAGCAACGGAAGTGTCGGAGAGGCAAAAGAGTTGATAAATTGGGGCATAATCTCACTCCGAAATCAAGTTTTGGAAATCCTGATTAAAAAAGACCTTGATTTGTTGACCGCTTTTATCGGCGAACTTTATGTGGAAAAGCCTTTGGTCAGCAAGTTTATCGCTTTTTATGGTGTGCTTTTCAGGGATATATTGCTTGCGAAACTGGGAATGTCCAATTTGATAACAAATATTGATATGAAAGGCAGAATAACTGAGGCAGCAAATGCGTTGCACTGGAAGGTCATTGAGGATGTGTTTGAAGCACTAAAAAAAGCGGAAAGGGCATTAAAAAGGAATGTAAACATCCAATTTATACTTTACTCGGTTTTTAAACCCATCTTCCGTTATGAGGAGATTGTAGTCGTATAAAAACACCCCCAACCCAACCTCCCCCTAACAGGCTCGCCGACGGCTCAAATCCAAGAAGGCGGAGGGGCTACTGGGCGCAACTTAAACCTTAGAACTAAAAACAAACGGAGATTAAAACTCAAAAACCGATTCTCTTTGGAGTTATACCCGAATTCGGTGATAAAACCAGAAGCTAAACCTTCGCGCAGTTATACATCCGATCGGGTTGATACCCTGCCATTTATCGGACATTTTACTTTCCCCTCAAAATTAAGACCTCTCTCCCGGTCTTTCTTACATCCCCCAAAATTTTCAAAGAACTGTCTAAGTTGAGATAGCAACACTCGTGCCAAAGCAGTCTTTTGCGAAATAACTTCTTGGACTTCAAGCTGTTATATCGACAGACACGGCATAAAAGAGGGCTGAGGGAGTGTAAAATCAATTTACACTTCAAGGCGTCCAGTCGCTCTGGGTAGGCAAATAATTTCTTCCACATCAACTGGATAGGCACTGTAAATCTTTACCCACAATGATTCCTTCAAGTGTTAAGTTTCTTTACACTCCTTAACAGGGCGTCCTTGTGGATGGGATGATTGGGAGGGTTATCTCCTTCTCGGCTTTTTCCTTCCTTTACATATTTCGGACAAGTTCAAATTGTATTTTTTGATTCGGTTGTAAACTGTAACACGCGAAACCCTTAATAGTTCAGCGGTCTTTTGAATGTTACAGTTTGTAGCCTTCAGCGCCGAAATCAGCCTTTCTTTCGTTTCATCGGTTGGTTCCTTCACGATA
>QNDP01000099.1 GCA_003645975.1 Candidatus Hydrothermota bacterium
CGAAGAAATCATCGGTGTGATGCCAGTCCGGCCACACTAACACATGTCCGTCAATTGTGCCTAAAACAACGCCGTTAGTATCTGCGAAGGAGACACAACATCCTCTTGAAATGCCGGTTTTTATTCGGGCTTCCAAGACTTCTTCTATTTTCCAATATGTATCGGCAGGGGATATAACAAAGGCTCCTACGCCTACCGCAAAGACCACCGAGCCTGTGTATGGGTTGATGTCAAAGGCCTGTGTTGAGGAAGCAATGTTTCCGACTCCTCTGTAAGATAACACGCCCTCTCTTTCAAATACTTGCACCTCAGAAGGCTGAGAATAGAGAGGCGTTGAGCTCACCATGATTAAAAGAACACTCCCTAAGATCAGATAAACCCTATTGATAAAAGGTTCATCTTCACCCCTAACGCACTTCATGATGATCCTCCTCTCAGAATTTTAACTTTCTCATGTTTTTCAATGAGAGCAAAAGTTTATGAAGATTCACAATATCAAACAAATATAATTATAATGTAAATGCTTCAGTGCCGTGAAAGCAAACAATGACGAGCTCAAATTAAAAAAGCAAAGAGCTTTAACTAACGCAAAAGCTAAACCATGTTTGAAATTGACTTTAAAAATCGAAGGATATAATTTAAAGCGCTTTGAAAGGAGGTGATCACGATGAAACATTTTGGTATTGTTGGACTTACAATACTTTGGGCGGTGAATATCTATGCGCATTATATAAATGTTAACGGAGACCCGGGGGACTGGCAGGGCACAGCATCTTTAGTAGCTCATAAGGACACCATCTCCGGGGGAGAGTGGATCTACACGGGGGTGGCTAACGACGAAAGGACAGATTTGCCCGATCATTCAAACGCTGACATCGTGGAAGTTCGCATAACAGCAGATGCAAATAATCTTTATTTCCTGATAAAACTGCGCGACATCACCGATGCCACAAAGCCTCACATAGCCATAGTCCTAAACGTTCAAGACGACATCACCAATAGAACTGATACATGGTTTGGCGATGATAGCCAGCTTTACTTCTCGGACAGGGGATTTACACCTAAATCCGACAGACAATTGGCGTTCCACACCGCTAATGGAACGGCTGTCGTCGAATTTTGGGACGGGGGATTGTGGTATGGGAGTTCCTCTGATTATTCGATAGTTATAAGTCCGACCAACGATGTAATAGAAGCGAGCGTAGCCCGAAGTGCCCTTGAAATAAACACTAACGAGCCAGAAGTCATTCAGATATGGTTGGCATCCTTTATTAACACGAATACTTGGAATAACGATGGTGATGCAACGCAAGATATAGGAGGAACCAATGACGCTTTGGATTTCATGGGCGGCTATATAGGAGACAACTCCAACGCATGGACCAGGGATTTGAGCGACAACAGTGTGTGGTGGAATTACACAATCATAATAGAACATGACGGCGAGATAACCGGCTGCATCATCCAGCCTGACGGCGATGATGCCGATTGGCCGGGCACCCTTCCAGCAAACGAAGATCAATATAACACTGGAGAGATTGTTGGAGCTAAGTTCTTTAACTACAATGCGGTGAGTAATGATGATAGGCTGGATAACCCGGTTTATGACCTTCAAGAGCTTAGAGTGGCGAACGATCAATATTTCATCTATTTCCTGATCAGATTCGGACAGTTGAACATAGATCAGACAAATGTCTGCATCTCTTGGGATATAGATCAGAACTCGGGCGACAATGCACTAAATTGGAACGGTGATGACTCCGGGCTTTTCCTGGCAGAAGCTTCACAGTATGCCGAACGAAATATAACCATTAGAGGGACAGGGGATGCATCTTGGGAACTTAAACTTTATGCGGATGATGGAACTGCTTGGTATGAACCACCTTCCACAACAGCTCCGTTAAATTACTGGGTGTTCATGCGAGAGGGGAGTGGCCCCGGTCCAAACAGTGGATCCAATTACATAGAGGTAAGGATTCCTATGGAAGATCTGGGACTTACTCCGGGAGAGGCGCATAATGTCAGGATCAGCGTGGCAGTGTTCGATAATGATACATTAGGGGATATAAACAATGACGATGTAACAATAAATTATTCTGGAAATGATGCCGTTGACTGTATTAGGGACGGCAGTGGAAATACGACTGGTAGTGCTTGGGACGCTGATCTGAGTGACAACGATTTAGATTACTACTTGGACCTCACAGTAGGACCGACTTCCGTCCAAGAAGACTCTGATTCCCCAGTAGATAGATACAGTTCAAAGAGCAGCGGCACCTTGAGGGTTCTAAGTTCACAGTTTTATCTGCCTGACTTCCATGCCGAAAAGAATTCAACTTATAAACTCCGAGTGGTGGATGTAAGGGGCAGGATTGTCCGGTCGATTCAAATTTCAGCAGATACGCCTGTCAATCTAAATCATTTGCCCACAGGTGTCTATCAAGTTCAGATTTTCGATGCGGAAAAGGGGAAACTGGTCTTCAAAGAGAATATTCTCGTGCTTGAGTGATGAATTGGAAGAAACGACATGGATGGTCTGTTTGGAATTAAATTGGTCAAAATTTGTTCGGGGACAACTGGTTCTATCGTTAAGGGATTGGAGCGGGGCGGTTGGAGTGCTTTACCCTTTGGAGGTGGGGCAGGATGGGGGCACAATTGTATTTTTTCCAGAAGATAACGGTGTTGTTAGATGTCGAGGCAGTTGTCCATTTCTCGATGTTTTTGGTCAGACGACGAGGATGGAATTTTTTGTAATCACAAAGTAACAAGCCGATTCTTAAGGTTTACAAGGAAGAGATGACACACAAAAGGCAAAAGGAGGCGAAATTATGGAGTATTTGCTGTTATTTTTGATGCTCTCAACTTTCCAGAACGGTGAACAAATCTTTGAAATGCCAAAGAACCTCAAGGAAGTGGGGGCGGTTGTCCCCGATTATGCCTCCACTACTGTCCCAGACACAGTTGCTGTGGAATTACTTATAGACACAAGCGGCCATGTAATAGATGTGAAGGTAGAAGGTCTTGTTGACGAAAGTGTTCAAGAGGTCGTCAAGGAGGCGGCCAAAGCTATGGAGTTCGAGCCGGCACGGGATTCGCTTTTGCGCCCGGTCATCACTTGGACTCGTGTTAACATAGCGCTTTGCAAAATGCCTAACCTTCAGTTGAAATCCGACAGTGGAATCGAAGGCGAAGTCGTGCTCGAACTGATGGTCTCTCCAGAAGGAAATGTGATAGAAGCACATGTGAAAAGAAGCTCCGACCTCCAACTTGAAGCCCAAGCGTTAGACGCTGCCATGAACACTCACTTCCCACCCTCCGACAAATTGCGCTGGTTCGTCCTGATCTACAAATTTGTTAAGTGATGTCCACTTTCGGCTTTAAAATATCCCTCTCATTTGCCATAAAAAGGAGGTTGGAAGATGGCCGATCGGTATAAGCTCTTTGCTTTCTCGCCGCTTGCAACTAAAGACACTAAAAAATGCATCTTCGTGGATGAAATATCTGAAAACGAACTGCAACTTTTACTTGATTACCTGAAAGTTCAACCTATCCCTTCCGACGACAAAAACGGCCTGATCCTGTTCGGGTCATCTAATCCGAAACAGTTTGAACAGGTGGTCCGCCGTTACTTTGACATCTTCAACAAGGACAAAATATTTCAATATTTCGAGCAGAATCAGATGTTGCTCTGGATAACAACCGCCACCATCGAAGGCATGGAAAAGGAACCAAAACTCTCCAAATTTGTAGCTGTGCTGCAGGCAATGGTGTCAAAAGAAGGCGTCATCGTCATAGGATACCAAACTATCAAGTCCAAGAGACAATACACGCTCAAAGGGAAGATCGTCGATCGGGAAGGAAGGGAACTGCCCTGCTATCGCCTGCGGTTGATTGACAAAGACATCATCTCGAACGACGACTTCCTCGACTGGGCTTTTGTTTCAAACGGCGGAGAATTTGAACTGGTTTACGACGACAAATCGTTTCAGGATTTTCAATTCCTAAAATTTAAAGCCGACGGCAAGCCTGAGCTGATCCTGGAGGTCGATAAGCTTGTCGGAGGGAACGTCCCATTCAAGAAGATATTGTCATGCAAACTTTTTAAATACGGAAAGGACAAGTTCTTCCCCCATGGCTATGTCCTGATAGAGCGGGATGCGTCGGGCGAACTGTTTTTGTTTGATCAGAACAGGACACCGTTGGTCAAGTATTGTGAGAAGGAGGATCCATGAAAAAGGCCTATGGTGCAGTCATTATTGGAGGTGGAATTCTCGGCAACGCAACGGCTTACTATATGGCAAAACTCGGATTCAAGGATGTGCTCGTCGTTGAAAAGAACTACATCGCTTCAGGTTCCACAGGGCGCTGCGCCGGCGGTATCCGTCAACAGTGGGACTCCGAATACAACATCAAACTCGCTATGGGCAGTGTCAAAATCTTTGAAAGACTCGAAGATGAACTCGGATTTCCAACCGAATACTATCAGGGAGGCTATCTGCTTCTGGCTTACGAAGAATCACATGCAGAATGGTTTAGACAAAGAGTGCAGCTCCAACGCTCGCTTGGACTCGATGTCAGACTGCTGGATCCATACGAAGCCAAACAAATTGTCCCATTTATCAACACCGACGGCTTGCTTGCAGCAACCTTTTGCCCAACTGACGGCCATGCAAACCCTTTCCTCGTAACATTCGGCTACTATAAGGCCGCTCAAAGACTTGGAGTCGATTACGCCGTCCAAACCGAAGTCGTTGACATAGAAGTCAAAGAGGACAGGATCACAGGAGTTAGACTTAACACAGGCGATTTTGTTGAGACAGAAGTGGTTGTGAATGTTGCAGGGGGATGGGCAAAAGAGGTTGCCAAAATGGTGGGCATCGACATCCCGGTAAACCCTCAAAGACACGAAATCGCTGTTACAGAACCGCTTGAAATGTTCTTCGACCCGTTGATCATCTCGTTCAAGCACGGTATTTACTTCCGACAGGAGCTAAGCGGCGGCGTGATTATGGGCTACGGCGATCCAAACGAGCCTTGGAGCCACAACATAAAGTCGAGTTTCAAGTTCCTGAGAAACGTAACGGCCAAAGTCGCAGCCGTCATGCCCCTGATGGACGATGTCAGGATTCTGAGGCAATGGGCTGGTTCCTACGCCATGACGCCGGATGCACAGCCGATTATCGGCGGCGTCGAGCAGGTCGAAGGCTATTATCAAGCCGTCGGTTTCAGCGGTCATGGATTCATGGTCGGGCCTAAAACAGCCCAACTTTTGGCCGAATTGATCGTTCTCGGTCAGCCGTCTATGTCGCTTGAACCTTTGAGCCTCAATAGGTTCAAAAAAGGCGAGATTAAACGAGAGAAAGCCGTGATTTAAAACAGGAGGTCAAAACTATGTCGAACGGAGTGGCTCCGCTTTTGGCCGATGATGTCCGTAAATACATCGACGAAGGCCTGCCCAAAATTAAGGAAGAAGATGCGAAAGAGTTGATGTCCAAAAAGGACGAAATTCTCCGCAAAATCGACAAGATGAAGATCGATCCCGAAGCCCAAAAGCGCGCTCGGCTTTATCTCGAAATCACAGAGGCATGGGTTGAAAAGCGCTATATCGAATTGACTTGGGAGGATGTCAAACCGTTTGTCTTCGCACTCAAATACTTGCTGAAAAAACACGACCTCATCGTTGACTGGCATCCCATCGTCGGACTGGACGACGATTCGCTTGTGATCAACGAGATCGCCCGCAGATATGCACAGGTCATCCAGAAATTTCTCAAACTGAAAGAAGAAAAGGCCTGAAGGGAAAAGCGGCCTGCTCTCGCCGAAGAGCGAAAGATGGTCTCGGATGCTGTGAGTAATCGTATCCTGCATCGGAGGGGGTTTGAATGAACGGAAAGTTCTGGGTGCTGACAGTCGCTCTTATGCTTATTGCGGTTGAGGATGTTTGGGGCGGAACCGAAGGTTATGACATCACGATAGCGCGGCTCAAATACGAAGGCGGTGGCGATTGGTATAACGATCCGGAAGTGATCCCAAACCTTGCGAATGAGC
>QNDP01000100.1 GCA_003645975.1 Candidatus Hydrothermota bacterium
CATCGTTTATCGGGACGGCTTTGGGATGGCGAAGTTCGCCCACGACAAAGGCATAATCGACCACTTCAAAAAGCGGGATGTCGTTCTCGCCGTCTCCGACGCCATAAGTCTCGACATCGCCGAGCTTCCTGAACAGTTCAATCAGTCTCGACGCAGCTATCCCTTTGTCCACATGGCCTGTAACGGTGTAAAATCGACTGCCTTTGGTAACTTTAAGCCCATTTCTCTCAATAGCTTGTATGACATCAGCGCATTCAAATCGGAAGAGGGTCTCGGAGAATTCGCGCCTCTTGGCAAGTTCGGCAAGGTGGGACGGCAGACCGGTGAAAGCCATCACCTCATGGAGCGTCGAATTTCCGTAGTATTTCAGTTCAAATGACTTCTCTAACCGCCTCAAGGTTTCAAGGATTCGGCTGTATTCCACACCGAGTTTGACCCTCAGCAATCCGTCGGCTTGTTCGGCCTTCGGAATTTCAAAGTCGAAATATCCGATGGGGATGTAAATACCGCTTCCGTTCTCGACGATGAACGGGTCATCAATCCCCCAAGCCGTTCGGTAAAACTCCTGTTCAAAGCGGGTCTTCGACGAGTTGAAAACGATCACAAATCCCTTTTCCTTCAGCTTATTGAGGATCGGGGCGGCGGGCTGCGGCGAGTAATCGTCGCCGAGCAAAGTTTTGTCCAAATCGAGAAAAATCAACTTCATGGTTCGAGGATCAAAAGGGTATCGGATTTCTTTTTGACGATCTGCATCCACTTTTGGACATCGATGTTGCCGATTGGCGGCATAACGCGCGGTGCCTCAAGTTCCTTCTCGTCCTCGATGACCCTGTGGAGCTTCATGTCCCTGATGATCCGTTCGCGCAGCGACTTCGTGCAAAGAGGACTGTGATAGATGGTGGCGAGGGACATCTTTACCATCTCCTTGATGTGCTCCTGACCTTTCTCCTCGTGGATGTGTGGATTGAGGGTCTCGATCTGAAAGATTTCTATGCCTTGTTCGAGTGCATCCTTGAAGCTGTTCGTGTGCTCTCCTTCAAGGCTCACTTTTTCAAGGAGATAAGTCCACTGGTGCGGTTCGATCGAATATCCGGTCGAGAATTCCATCAGATCGGCCAGTTTTATGCTCATTGCATGCTCGCCGGCGTTGCCTGTAACGATGATGTTGGTCTCGAAACCGGTCTGCTCCGCCATAAGGAGGTTCAAAAATCTATTCGTTATCTCGCTGACTCTGCCCCACTTACGGAAGTAAAGGCCTCTTTTGCTCACCTTCGGCTTATGCCTCCAGCTCAATCTGACCATCGTGTATTCGCTGTCGCTCATGAGGAAACCAGCGGCGTAATCCTTCACATATTCGTTGACCGAACCGGGGATGTAGTTATCGGCATCGACGAAGCCGACATATTTTGCGCCGATCGCCTTAGCCAGCATTGTGCCGATGATCATGCCCTCGCCTTTTCCGCTGCGGACATTGCTATCTTCGTCGAGGATCTCGGTGTAATCGAGCTTTTTGAAAGCCTCAGCAACTCCCACATCCTTTTGGTGAACCATGACCACCCGTGAACGCGTTAGGTTGTAAAAATGTTTGACCAGTTCCATCTCAAGTTTGTAGCGATTCGGCGCTTCGCGGTCGCTACCAGAGACGATAATGATTGGACTTTTATGCGGAATCGCTTTGAGCACGCCATCCAAAAGCTGGAGCTTCTCGTTTTTCAGGGGAACGACTATCGCCAACTCCTTGAGCGTCTTGTATATGTCCTCTCTCGGAATGTTTTGGATCACAGAACTTTGCACCGTCTCCGTCTCGGTGTCCAGCTTGAGGACCTTCTGAACCTCATGGATTATCAATGCTCCAAAAATTTCTTTGTAAATCGGAGCTTCCAAAAGCATCTCTCACACCTCCTGAGATTTTCGTGTCAGTTCGATTGATTTAGGGATTTTTGAGGCCATTGAAAACCTGACGAATCATCTGCCGATTCTAAGAAAACAGCCAAAGATGTCAGATGTGCCCATCGCTGTCTCGACAAAGGCCTCAACGGTTGTTCAACATTCACTATTTTAAACTGAACCGTTAGCGTGCGACATGTATTCCAAAATTAGTTTTTACACCATATCACCAAGCCGATTCAAATTTCAAGGCAGTCCAAGCCGTGATGCAATTGAGAATCATTTTCTGTTTATAGGCGCCCTGTTTTGATCGGCTGACTGCATCTTAAATCCGCTTAATCGGTTCATATTTTCACCACTGGTTCACACATCTCTCAGAGATTGAGGATGTTCGGCTGCAAAAGGAGAATACTTCTCAACATTTTAACGCTCAATGGGTTGAAATTCGCACAGATCTGCATAAACTTGCACACAAAAATAACTGGAGGTGAACAATGGAGGCATTCCTTGCAAAGTTTTTCAAATTTAAAGAGAGGGGCACTGACCTGAGAACCGAAGTTGTGGCCGGTATAGCGACATTCCTGACGATGGCTTACATCATTGTGGTGAATCCGCAGATACTTTCAAAGACTGGAATGAGCTTTTCCGGTGTGCTTTTTGCGACGGTGCTCGTCAGCAGCATCTCGTCCATCCTTATGGGACTCTATGCCAATCTCCCTTATGCGCTTGCACCCGGAATGGGCATAAACGCCTTCTTCACCTATGTGATAGTCAAAGAGATGGGCGTTCCATGGCAGACTGCGCTTGGAGTCGTTTTCGTCTCAGGAATAATTTTTGTGATTTTGAGTGTTACAAAAGTGAGGGCAAAGATAGTCGAGTCCGTCCCTGCAAATCTCAGGTATGCAGTTGCTTCCGGAATAGGCGTTTTTATCGCTTTAATCGGATTGAAAGAAGTAGGATTTATAAAAACGAGTCCTGACACACTTGTAACATTTGGGGGATTCGATCCTTATACCGTGCTTTTCCTTGCAGGATTGTTGATAGTCTCAATTTTGGTGGTCAAACGCATCAGAGGGGCGCTGGTGCTCGGCATCGTCATGAACTCGATTCTTGCGCTTATAGTAACTAAAGTGGGGATGTCGCAGGGACTTCTCGATAAACCGATTGTGGTTCCGCCAAAAGCAGTGCTCAACCTGCCCGATTTCAGCGTGTTTCTGAAGTTAAATGTGCTCGACGCCCTCACAATTGGAATGATCCCGCCGATTTTCACACTGCTTTTCACCGATATGTTCGACTCTATCTCGACATTTTTGGGTGTCGCCCATGTAGCAGGCCTGATAGACAAAAGGGGACAGCCTATAAACATCGATCGGGCACTGCTTGTTGATGCATTGGCTACGACGGTGTCCGGCCTGTCGGGCACTTCGTCCGCAACAACTTACATCGAATCGGCGGCTGGCGTCGAGGAGGGTGGACGCACGGGTCTAACCGCTGTGGTCGCAGGCCTGCTGTTCCTTCCCTTCATGTTTTTCAGCCCAATCCTCTCGTTTGTGCCTTCGGTCGCAACCGCTCCAATCCTGGTGATCGTCGGTGTCTTTATGGCACAAGCGCTTAAAAACATCGACTGGAAGATCATGGATGAGGCGATACCGGCTTTCGTCGCTTTCCTGATGATCCCGTTGTCCTATTCGATAACTCAGGGAATCTCTTGGGGATTCCTGACTTACACGGCCATAAAACTTTTGACTGGAAAGTCCAAAGACCTGAACTTGACGCTGATAGTCATAGACATCTTTGCCATTTTGGCCTTGTTCTTGGTCAGCAAGGCATGAATTGAGGCGAGCAGTGGAGAGTCCGAACGAAACTTAAGATCGGGATTCTGCGCTCGCCTTTACCATCTTGGCCTTCACACCGAACAGATAGGCGAAAAAGGCGCCGATTGAGGATGCGGTCAAGTAAATCACGGAATGATAAGTTACTGCAAAAGACAGCGCTAACTCTTTGCCGACACCAAAGGCCTGCAGCACCGTAATGATGGCGTATTCAAATGTCCCGACAAATCCGGGACCAGAAGGGATCGAAACACCGACATTGACTCCGAGCATGATGATGAAAGGCAGACTGAGATTCTCCGTTATCCTGAAAGCGAGGAGTATAAAATAGTAACTCATAGCTTCTGCTGTCCAAATTGCGAGGGATAAGGCTATAATTATCAGGCCTTTGTGAGGACGACCGATCACTTGGAAACCCTTCACTATGTTGTTGAAGACCTTGAACAGCTTGCTATCGGGACGAAATCGGCTGCGAAGGAAGAACAGGATGGCAAAGGCGATAAAACCGCTGAGCGTCAGAATCCCCAAAATTTTCAATCCCTCACGGATGAGTGGGATTTTGGGCGCCGCCAACGAGGCGCCGGATACAAGTGTTATGACGGCAACTCCGTCGATCACTCGCTCAAAAGCAAGCGATGAGAGCGCTGTCTCCAAAGGTATCTCCTCACGAAATTTGATAGCCACCGAACGCCAGAGTTCACCGGCGCGCAGAGGGAAAACTGTGTTCCCGAAGATGCCGATGAAAATCGAGCCGAGTGAGTTGATGTATCTCACTTTTTTCGTGGGACTTAGGATGATCTTCCATCGGATAGCTCGCATGAGGTGGCCTGTCAGGTAACTTGAGACACCGACCAAAATCAGAGGCCATCGAGCTTCTGCAAGGTGGTGCAAAACCGTCAACACCTTCAAATTTTTAAAAGATAACCAAAGGAAAAATCCACTTATAAAGACGCCAAAAATCAGCAGAAATTTACGTTTCATCTAAATGCAAAAATACGGCTTTAGCTTTAGGCTATTGTGCTACTCCTCGATTATCTCCACATTTGCTCGAGGAATTATGACCCTTTTGCCGTCATCGAGTTCGACCTCAAGGACACGGACTTTCGCTTCGGTCTCTATCTCCTGAAGTTCTGGTGGAAGTGCTGTAACTTTGCCAATCTTTCCGAAATATGGCTCTCTGATAATCCTGACGAAGGTTCCAACGACGAGTCCTTCCTTGAGTTCCGTTTTTTCGGTCTCGGTGAGTTCAAGGTTCTCGTCAGGGACGATCACTTCTGGGCGGATAACGCCTGCACGGATCTGCGTTGCGCCGTTGATCGAAGCCTTTTTGCCTTCGAGCGAGCGCAGGAGGTCAAAAGTTCGAGTTGCCATCCTCATTCGTCCGAAACCTTCGGTAATGATAAGCGTTATGCCCTTTTGCTCGCTTCCGGTTATGGCGACACCGATGTCATATCCCAGGAATTCCCGAAGATTGGCGTCATCGATGCCTCCGACCACGATGCCGGCGGCACCGACCTCGACCGCCTTGTTCAAGGCGTCCGCTGTCACGAAAGAGCCGCCGACAAGCACTTTGTCCTTACAGGATTCGTCTATTAGATCGGCTGTCAGCACATCGTCAGGAGAATCGACGAGGGTGTGAATTTGACCTATGCGTTCGCCTCCGATCCCAAAGATACCCTGCACAAAGCTTGCTTTGGATTCAATGATAACGCCTTCGTTCTCAATGACATCAACAACGACTCCATCGATGTAAGCCCGAACCTCGACCGGAATGGGCGGTTCGCGAAGAATCACCTGTCCTGTAACTCTTGAGACGCTTTCGATCGTTCCGTTAGTGGGTGCTGTTACCGTTGTCTTAAAGAGTCCAAAGAACCCTTTGGATTGAGCTATAGGTTCACCTCTTTTGACTGTATCACCGACCTGTTTGAGCATGAGGCGCGGAACATCTTCCGGTGGAACGGACAGGAGACCAGCCACATTTATCGGCTGGACATTTCCGGGAAGCTCCGTCCTTGCGACGACATCCTCAGCACGAACAGTCCATCCAATGCCCTTTTTCCACCATTCTTTGTCTCGGATTATCTGTTCCTCTTTGACCAAGACCTGACCGGGAAGCGGCAGGCGTCGTTCTTTCCTCACAATTGCGGCTTTCGTTACCTTAAGGCCGGGTGTATAGGCGTGAGCCATTTTTATTCACCTCCCATTTCAATTGATTCGACATTTTGACTTAAACTTCCAATAAGTGTGGATTTTGA
>QNDP01000101.1 GCA_003645975.1 Candidatus Hydrothermota bacterium
CGGTCAGGCAAAGGTTCGCCTGTAACGGGGTCCTGAGGCGGGCGCTCGAAATCGGTTGGGTCATCGGTTAAAATAAACTGCGACATGAAGAAGGCAGGAAGTTATTTAGCAACGGCTATTTTGGTCTTACTGCCCATCGCCGGATGGGCCACTGGCACGATTCAGGGCTTCGTTTACGATGCCAAAACCGGGCAAGGCTTACCGTTCGCAAACGTAGTCCTCGAAGGCACGAAACTCGGCTCAAGCACGGACGAAAGCGGTTTTTTCGTCATCACGAAAGTCCCACCGGGCGAATATCGCATCACCGCATCGATGATAAGCTATCGCCCTTCGACCCAGAAGGTTAAGGTGCGCGAAGGCGAAGTCGCACGTGTCGATTTCTACCTACACGAAGAGGCGATCCAGTTGAGCGAACTTGTGGTGGTCGGTGAAAGGCCGATGATCGAACGCGAGGTGTCGGCATCGGTTAGAGCTATCACACGCAAGGAGATCGAGGCTCTGGGTGTTACCGATGTCAAGGGACTTTTGGAGCGTCAAGCTGCGGTCTCAGGCGAAGACCTTGACCTGCATATTCGTGGCGGCCGCTCGAACGAAATTTTGATGCTTGTCGATGGCATTCCTATCCGTGACCCGCTATCCGGCAGTGCGTTCGGAATGCATATCCCGACGACCGCTGTGAAGGAACTTGAGGCGCTGACAGGCGGTTTCAATGCCGAATACGGCGAGGCAATGTCAGGCGTTATCAACATTCAACTGCGCGAAGGCAGCGAGCGCACGCACGGCGAGATCACCTATCGACATGGCAGTTTCGACACGCAGATCCTTGAGATGACATTCTCAGGCCCCTTGAAACCGTTGAATGCGCTCCGCAAAGGTCAATTCTCGGTGTTCTCCAACCTTTACTGGTTCAGCACGAACACCTATCTGCCGCATGTGCCGAAATACACACTTGTGCCGAACATCGGCCCGAAATGGCTGTTCCCGCGCGAGGACAACACGCTTTCCGGCCTTCTGAAGCTGACTTGGAAGATCGATGATAACCGCAAACTCTCGATGGCCTTCTCCCGTTCCATTCAGGTGAATCAGGGCTATTTCATGTCCCGCAGAGAGTATCCGTTTGCCTACGGTTTCCCTTACCGTTACATCAAAATTTTGGAAAATTATCCGACATTCACACGAGACGGCAATCAATTCATCATCTCTTGGCATCACGTGATAAATACCTGCAATTTTTACGATTTGAAATTCAGTCGATTTTTCACAAATTTGCATCTTGATGTGCAGGGCAAACATTGGAGCGAATACAACGAGCAGCTCGACAACGAGCCTTATGACCCTTACAGCGGCCACATCGGCGACGGATTCTGGGACACAGGCGACGCACCGTATTGGCACGACCACTATGCTGAGGAATATTCGCTGAAATTTGATTTTACGCGCCAAATATCTGCTGTCCAAAACTTTAAGACTGGATTTTTGATGCAATACAGCGAAGTCCAATGGATCGACATCCAATACCCATGGTTCTATTCGCCCGGCGGATTAGGTTACAACCACGACCTTTATCGTGCCTACACGACCAAAGGCGGCGCTTATGTGCAGACGCGCATCCATTTCGCTGGAATGGTCGCAAATCTCGGCATGAGAATCGATTTCTGGATTCCGGGCAAATATGTCGATGAGGGTGTTGAACGCGCACTCCAGCGCTACGATCTGCCGGATGTCGTTCGTAGAGAATACAATCGCTATCTCGACAACACTTTCAAAGTCCTTGGCTATCGGACGAAGGCGCACATCTCGCCGCGCATCGGCGTCGCATATCCCGTAACTGAGCGGGACAAATTCTTTTTCTCCTACGGCCATTTTTCGCAGATGCCTGACTTCAAATATGTGTATTCAAAGCTCGGTCGCAGAGCGACTTCCGGTTACGAGCTTGTCGGCAACCCGAACCTGAAGCCGACCATCACGGTGGCTTATGAGCTTGGACTTGAACACCTTTTCGACGAATATACCAAATTGAAGCTAACTGCTTACTACAAGGACATTTTCAACTATCCGACAGCGCTCAAAGTGCCCGGTGTGCCGCCGAATCCCGATTATTGGATGTATTTCAATTCCGATTATGCGCGTGCGACAGGTGTGGAAATTGAGTTGCGTAAACGACTTACCAAACGCTTCTTTGCCGACGCCGAACTTACACTTTCTCAGGCTAAGGGTAAGGCATCGACATCCGAAGATGTCTATTGGCGCGGCGGTGAACGGACACTGCGCGAGTGGCATCTCAAGTGGGACAGGCCTTACAAGCTTTTTGTGAGCTTTGGCTGGCGCATCAAGAAAGGCGACCATCCGCAAATTGCAGGGGTCAGGCTGCCCGACAACTGGCTGCTCAACATATCGATGTCGTATCAGGCCGGCAGGCGCTACACACCGGTCGATTCGACAGGGCACTACGGCGAACTTTACTCGAAGCTCGGCCGACCATGGCATCGCGTCGATTTGCGGTTCACCAAAGGCTTCCAAGTTCACGAAAATGTGGAACTTGAATTCATCTTGGAGATCGACAACCTGTTCAACCATCGAAATGAATACTACATCAACCCGTTGACCGGCAGAGCTTATGAGCCGGGCGACCCGATTCCACCGCACACCACCGAAGCGTTTATGCTGAACCCAGCGCGCTACCGTTCGCCGCGCAGGATCAAGGTCGGAGTCGGCGTGCGGATGTGAAGCCATTTATCCCATGCCTGATTGGCTTATCGCATTCATCTCCGTTGGATTAGCTGAATTAGGCGATAAAACCCAGCTTTCGATTGTGGTGCTCGCTTCATGCGTGCGGATGCGGGCGCTCCTTCTGCTCGGTGTCCTCTCGGCTTTCGCAATTGTTGACGGCATCGCTGTGCTCGCAGGAAGCTGGCTTGTGTCAACTATTTCTTGGAATTTTGTCAGGTTGCTGGCTGGCGTGATGTTTATTGTCTTCGGAATATTGACCTTCTCGACCGCTGGAGATGAGGATCATGTCCGTGCGTTCAAAGGAGTTAATCCGTTTGTGGCAGGGTTCATCACCATACTGATGGCCGAATTCGGCGACAAAACCCAACTCGCCGTCGGGATGCTCTCGACCAAGTTCCATCCGTTCAATGTCTTCGTGGGAGCAATGGCCGCTTTGACACTGGTTTCGGCACTGGCGGTTCTGCTCGGTTCACAATTGGCTAAGTTCGTGCATGTTCGTAAGTTACGGCTTGCAGCGGCGGTGGTCTTCGTCCTTATCGGCATGTCGTTCCTTCTTGAAGGCCTGCTTTTTGGCAGATGATTATCACAACTTGCTTTATACTAAATCAGCCATGAACGACGAACCCAAAGAGCTGGAAAAGCAAGATGTCCAAGACCTGAGAGGTGAATCCGAAAGGGCTGTGCCCCGAGCTGGTCAAGACAATAATGCCACATCATTGGGCTGGGACATCCTCAAAGGTGTCATTTGGGGTATAATCCTCTATGTTTTCGCTGTTATTTTTGGCCTTATGGCTTATGCGTTTTTTTCACAAAACCTTCCGCCTCTTTCACGCATAGAGAACTACAAGCCACCGGAGGCCTCGACGGTCTATGACCGTTATGACCAACCGGTTTTCCAATTTTTTGTCCAGAGGCGCGAATATGTTCGTTATCAGCGGATTCCGGAGATGGTCGTGAACGCCTTCATCGCTATGGAGGACCGCAACTTTTGGAATCACTGGGGGATAGATGTCAACGGGATAATCCGTGCGCTGATTGTCAATATCACTCATGGCAAAATAGTTCAGGGGGCATCGACGATCACACAGCAGCTTGCCCGCAACATGTTCCTGAGCCACAAGAAGACATTGAAGCGCAAGATACAGGAGGCGATCCTTGCCGTCCGAATCGAACAGGCGTTCTCGAAGCAGGAGATCATCGAGAAGTATCTGAACCAAATCTATTTCGGACACGGCGTCTATGGCATTCAGACAGCCTCGAAATTTTATTTCGACAAAAATGTTTGGGAGTTGAACCTTTCAGAGATTGCGCTCCTCGTGGCCATTCCGCGCTCGCCTGAGATCTATTCGCCGTTGCGCAACCCCGAGCTCGCTGAGAAGCGCAGGCGGTTGGTGCTCAGGGTCATGCTGCGAGAAGGTGTTATCGATTCGGTCGAATACGAAAAAGCGGTTAAGGATACACCGCGTGTCGTTGACATTGAACGCAAACTTCAGCAGTTCACAGGGATTGCCCCGTATTTTATGGAAATGGTCAGGCGAGATATTTCGCGTCGCTACGGCGACGAATTTTTATACAAAAGTGGCGCAAGGATTTACACCACGCTCGACCCGAAACTTCAGGCCTACGCAGAGGAGGCCGTCAAGACGATGCTCGACAGGTTCGAGGAGAAGTATAACCTGCATCCCAGCAGGGCGGAGTATCATCCGACCAATCCGGACTCTGAACCGCCGCAATATCTTCAAGCTGCACTTGTGGCAATGGACCCGAAGACAGGCGAAATCCTTGCACTTGTCGGTGGACGCGATTTTAAAGAGAGCAAATTCAACCGTGTAACTCAGGCAAAACGCCAACCCGGATCGGCGTTTAAGGTGTTTGTCTATACTGCTGCGATAGATCGCGGTTTCACGCCTGCGGATTTGATACCGGACGAGCCAGTGGAGGCCTACGAGAGGGGGATGCCGCGCCGATGGATTCCACAGAACTATGACGGTAAATATTTGGGCATGATAACATTACGGAAGGCGCTTGCGCTGTCGAGAAACCTGGCCACCGTCCAGCTCGCCATGAGGCTCGCACCAGAACGGTCATGGATTGACCTAATCATTGACTACGCCCACCGCATGGGCATAGAAAGCGAACTCCCAAGCGTCTATTCGATCGTGCTTGGAAGTGCTGATGTCACTCTGCTTGAGATGGTTCGAGCATACGCCACGATAGCGAACTACGGCGTGAAAACACGGCCTTATTACATCAGAAGGGTCGAGGACAAGAACGGGGAGATCCTTGAAGTAAATGGAGTTACAGAGGAAACCGTGCTTGATTCTACGACAGCGTTCATCATGATCAGCATGTTGCGTTCGGTGCTCGATGAGGGCACGGCGATTTCGGCACGCTCGGTCTATGGATTCCATGCGCCTGCGGCCGGCAAGACCGGGACGACAAACGAATATCGGGACGCTTGGTTCATCGGGTTTACACCCGATTTGATCGCAGGTGTCTGGGTTGGCTATGATTCGCTTCGACCGATAAAGCGCGGTGCAACCGGTGCTATGTTCGCAGTGCCTATCTGGAGCCAGTTTATGCTGAAAGCTACCCAAAATACATGGAAGGATTTTACTGTGCCGCATGGACTTACATGGAGGAAAATCTGCACAGAAAGCGGACTTCTGGCCACCCCGATGTGCCCCAAGACGAGGATGGAAGTCTTCAAAATCGGCTATGAACCCACCGAACTCTGCACCCTCCATTTCAGACGAAACCGTGAAATCCAACAACTTTATGAACAAGAGGAGTTCATGTCTAATTTCTCAGATTCAAGTTCGACAATTTTCGAGGAGGAAGAGGGATTGGAATACCAGTTGCGCTGATATTGGCGTTGGCGACGGCGTTTCCAGTCGATTGGTTTGATGCGGTCAGTGCGGTTGGTGAAAGTTGGGCGTATTACGCAAGACCAGAGGCCGCCACCCACATCCCTGTGTTCCTTCCTATGCTACCAAAAGTTTCGACCCATGTAACACATCCCTTCAACATGTCGGACTTCAAGGTTATGAGTTTCAATTTTGGCTACAAAGGCGTCGGATTCTCGCTGAAATCCACGATTGCCGAACCGCATTATTCACGGATCGGCGTGGTGGTGGCGTCGAACTTCCATCTCCCGGAATTTAGCTACGGCGTGGCTGTTAGGATAGACGAGGAACGCTTCGGTTCAGGGGC
>QNDP01000102.1 GCA_003645975.1 Candidatus Hydrothermota bacterium
AAAAGCAGTCTCTTAAGTTGCGATTCTATCTGAGCTTTTTGGGCTTCCAGTTGTTCGATTTCGTCCTCGATAGCGCTGACGATTTCACGGAGTTCGGCATCGCTCTCGGCCTCTTTGAGCATTTCACGGGCGGATTCGAGCTCATGTTCGATCTTGAGCCAATGTTCTGCGGCCTCAGCGAGCGGCCTTATCTCACGGTATTCCGCTGCGACAGCGCGATATTTGACCTGATCAGCCAGAGTTTCGGGCTGGCTCAAAAGGAGTTCTAAATTGCGGGCTTTTTCGATTATTGACTCAAGTTTTGTCCTGTCCATGCGATTTCTTTGACACGCACTTCGGTCATCTGTTGTCTATGTCCTCTTTTGCGCCTGTAATTTTTGCGTCTTTTGAATTTGAAGACGATGATTTTGGGCAACTTTTTGTGCTGAAGCACCTCGACGACGACCTTAGCGCCCGGGACCGTCGGACTTCCGATGATAGCGTTCTCGCCGTCGGACAGCATTAGCACCCTGTTGAACACGATTTCATCGCCGACATCGGCTTCGACCTTCGGTATAAGAAGCTGATCGCCTTCTTTTGCTTTCACCTGCATTCCAAGAGCTTCAAAAATAGCATACATCTTGCTTCACCTCCCGTTTGAAAGGGGCAAGTTAAAGAGCCAATTACCGGCCGCCCTGAGCGGGCTGTTGCTGCTGTTGTTGCACTGGCGGCAATCTCAAAATTCCTTCACGCTGTGCCTTTTCGAGAGCGCCCGATGGTTTTGAGGGCGCATGCATAGCCGAAAGCACCAAAGAAAGGAAAAGGAAAAGTCCACCGAGCACGGCGGTCAGTTTCGTGAACAATGTCGGCGCGCCTCTGACGCCGAGCACATTTTCCAAGCCCATGCCGCCTATTGCGCCGAGTCCACCTCGACGCGGCTGCTGAACCAAAATCACGGCTATCAGCAAGATCACCACCAGCACATAGAGGATTAAAAGGACTGTAAACATGGTCTCACACTCCTCCTTTGATTGTTACTGTGCATTTTCGATTATCCCTATGAATGACTCAGCCTTAAGCGAAGCGCCTCCGACGAGCGCTCCATCCACATCAGGCATCCCCGTGAGATCCGCCACATTGTCGGGTTTAACGCTTCCGCCGTAGAGTATCGGGATTTGGTCGCCGACCTCTTTGCCGAACATCAAGTTGAGCTCTTCTCTGATAAACGCATGGGCCGCCTGCGCCTGCAAAGGCGTTGCCGTGCGGCCTGTCCCAATAGCCCAAACCGGCTCATAAGCTATCACCAATCTCTTTGCCTCACTTTCACTTACGCCCTTCAAAGCCTCCCTAAGTTGATGGGTTACCACATCGATGGTCTTGCCTGCCTCACGCTGCTCAAGTGTTTCGCCGACACAAAGTATTGGACGCATCTTGTGTGCAAGCACAGCGCGCACCTTGCGGTTGATCATCTCATCGGTCTCTCCAAAGTAGCGTCTCCTTTCGGAATGGCCGACTATCACAAACTCGACGCCAAGATCCGCAAGCATGACCGGCGAAATCTCGCCGGTAAACGCACCCCTATCCTCCCAGAACACATTCTGGGCGCCGAGCGCAATGGGTGTCCCACTAACAGCGCCCCCGACCGAATAAAGAGCAGTAAAAGGAGGGCACACAACGATTTTGTAGTCATCGCGTGAAAGCTCGTATTTTATCGTCTCGATCAGTTCAAGTGCCTCTGGCACCGTTTTGTTCATCTTCCAATTACCTGCTATGATTCTCTCCCTCATAGCGTTACTCCTCTTCAGGGTTTTCCTCGCTTGCAGTCAAAATCAAAGGAGACATCCCCAAATGTTCACGAACTTTGCTCTCCAGTTCTCTTGCTATTTCGGGATGTTCCTCGAGGAAGCGGCGCGCATTCTCGCGCCCCTGACCAAGTTGGGTCTTACCGTAGGAATACCATGAACCCGACTTGGTCACCAAGCCAAATTTCAATCCGTAATCGATCAATTCGCCTTCCTTTGAAATGCCTTTGCCGTAAATTATGTCAAATTCGGCGGTTCTGAACGGCGGCGCAAGCTTGTTTTTCACGACACGGACTCGGACACGGTTGCCCACAGGTGTATCGCCGGCTTTCAATGTGGCTATCCGCCTTATGTCCAACCTGACGGTCGCATGGAACTTGAGTGCCAGCCCGCCGGGTGTGGTCTCGGCGGCTCCGCCGAACGAGAAACCGCCGATTTTGTGCCTCAACTGATTGATAAAGATGGCACATGTGTTCGATTTTGAGATGACTGCGATCAACTTGCGCATCGCTTTTGCCATAAGTCTTGCCTGAAGGCCGACTTGCATGTCGCCCATTTCGCCTTCGATTTCAGCTCGTGGCACAAGTGCGGCCACCGAATCGATCACCAAGATGTCGATGGCACCGCTACGCACGAGTGCTTCGGCGATGTCCAACGCCTGTTCGCCTGTGTCAGGTTGTGAAACGAGCAGATCTTCGAGTTTGACACCGAGTTTGCTTGCGTAAACCGGATCCATTGCGTGTTCTGCGTCGATAAAGACGGCAATTCCACCGTTACGCTGAACTTCGGCTATTGCCTGCAATGCAAGAGTAGTTTTTCCAGATGCTTCTGGTCCGAATATCTCGGTAACCCTTCCGCGCGGGTAGCCGCCGACGCCGAGCGCCAGGTCGAGTCCGATCGAGCCGGTATGCACGACAGGGAACTTAATTTTGGAGACGTCGCCGAGCCGCATCACCGCGCCTTTACCGTGCTGCTTCTCTATCTGCTTGACGGCATTTTCCAGAAGTTTCCTTTTCACATCTTTCTCATTTTTTTGCATCCTCTCTCCCCCAACACCTAATTGCCGATTTCAACTGATTTTCAAGGCCTTGATTATACTTAAAACAAAAGCGGCCTTCAACTTTAGGTGTAAATTGCTGTATTGTGCCGGGACATTGTGACCTCACCCTCTAATCGAACCACAAAATCAACTCTGTGAACAATTCACCTATGTCTATCCCTCTGAACCTCAACAACTCCGATGGATCTCCTCCATATATCTTTTTGAACCGCTTAACTGGACTCTCTCCTCCTATCCCAAGATGTGGCCTTTCAACATTGTAATACCTTATCCACTCCGCAGCTCTCTCGTAAAATTCATCACGATCCCGAATCTCCAATATGCTTGGAACATAAAAGTTGAATGTGGTTCATAAAAATTCGGTCAAAAATTGTTTTAAACGGGTCAAAAAGTTGGAACCCTTCTGACTCCGCTTCCCCGTAGGTTTTTGAATTATCTCGACTTGACATCATCAAACCCGATTGTTAAACTTCCGCCCTTCAAAAAGGAGGGTTGTCCTTTGAAGATAATTGAATGTGTGCCAAACTTTTCCGAAGGTAGGCGTAAAGAGGTTGTTGACCAAATCGTGGGCGCTATGATGACGGTTCCTGGCGCCAAACTGCTTGATGTTGAAATGGATGCTGACCACAACCGTTCGGTTGTAACGATCGCCGGCCCGCCAGAAGAGATTCTTGAAGCAGCGTTTCGCGGTATAGCTAAAGCGGTGGAACTCATTGATTTGAATCAGCATCAGGGTGAACATCCGCGCATCGGAGCCGCCGATGTCATTCCGTTCGTTCCTCTGCGCGATGTGAGCATCGAGGAGTGCGTCGAACTCGCAAACAGGCTTGCGGAACGGGTCGCAGACGAACTCAAAGTCCCCGTTTACCTTTACGGTGAGGCGGCCAAGGTCCCTGAACGGAAGGATTTGCCTAACATCAGGAGCAAAAAAGTTCAGTTTGAACAACTTAAAGAGTTGATAAAGACCGATGAGTCAAGACGCCCCGACTACGGTCCATCGGAACTGCATCCCACTGCTGGAGCTTCAATTATCGGTGTCCGCAAAATCTTGATAGCCTACAATGTCAATCTTGGGACACCCGATGTTTCGATAGCTAAGAAGATTGCGAGGATGGTGCGTGCAAAACACGGTGGTTTGATGGGCGTGCGTGCACTCGGTTTCGAGCTCAAAGAGCGCGGTCTTTCACAGGTCTCCATGAATTTGATCGATTACGAAAAAACACCAATTTTTGCAGCCTTTGAATTGGTCAAACTTTACGCTGATCGCTTCGGGGTGCCGGTCGTCGGTTCGGAGATCGTCGGTCTTGTGCCGCAAAAAGCGCTGGTCGATGTCGCCGATTTCTATCTCAAACTTGAGAATTTCCAGCAAGACCAATTCATCGAGGCACGGCTTGAGGCGGCAAAGAAACCTGCTGAGGACTTCCTTCTTGAACTATCATCAGCCTCTCCGACGCCGGGCGGCGGCGCTGTGGCTGCTATGTCTGCCGCACAGGGATTTGCTCTCCTTTCGATGGTCGCTGCTTTGACGCTGAAAAGCAAGAAATATCAGGAGCATTGGGATGTAGTCCGTCCAATCCATGCGGAAGCCAAATCCGGCCTTCAAAACGCTATGGAACTTATCGAGAAGGATTCGCAGGCATTCGATAAAGTTATGGACGCCTTCAAGATGCCCAAAGAGACCGACGAGGAGAAAGCAGCAAGGCGCGAAGCCATCCAAAACGCACTTAAAGAGGCTGCACTCGTTCCACTTGAGGTCATGAGGTTGGTGAGCAAAGGTATCGACTACGCACTTGTGCTTGCCGAGCATGGCAACAAAAATGCCATATCCGATGTCGGATCAGCAGCTTATCAGTTCCATGCGGCGCTTTTCGGCGCTGAACTCAATGTGTTGATCAACTTGGCGTCGATCAAAGACGTCGAATTTAACGAAAAACTACAAAAAGAGCTCGATGAGCTCAAAACCGCTTTCAATTCAAAATTTGAGGAAACCCTTTCAAAGGTGAGAATGCAATGGGCGTAGTGGACTTACACACTCACACAACAGCGTCGGACGGCAAGTTGACGCCGACTCAACTCGTGCAACTTGCTAAAAAGGTGGGACTTGTCGCTGTTGCGATCACCGACCACGATACCGTTGAGGGCATTGAGGAAGCACTTCAGGCTGGCCGACGGTTCGGAATCGAGGTCGTGCCCGGAATCGAGCTGTCCACCCGATACGAAGACAAAGACATCCACATACTCGGCTATTTTATCGACCATCGGGATAGGGAATTTCGGGATGCGCTCAAGAGGTTCCAAAACATCCGCCTTGAGCGCGCTAAAAGGATGGTCGAGAAGCTGAAGGAGCTCGGTATCGAAATCTCGATCGAGGATGTGCTTCGGTTCGCAAAGAATGCAGCGAGCATCGGGCGGCCGCATGTGGCTCAGGCAATTGTGAGCCGCGGCTATGCACATGACATCCAAGACGCTTTCGATAAGTTCATAGCCCATGACCGCCCTGCCTATGTCCCAAAATTTAAGCTTAACACATTGGACGGCATAGAGTTCATCAGGCGAGCCGGTGGAGTCCCTGTCATCGCACACCCCGGCCTCTCGACCGATCCGGACTTCGTCGAATACTTGGCCAAAAAGCGGCTGATAAGCGGGATCGAGGTGTGGCATCCAGAACACACGCCCGAACATATCAAAATCTACTACGAAATCGCTGAGAGATACCGACTTATTAAGACCGGAGGGTCGGACTTTCACGGCACACCCGACAAGCCGAAACTCGGCGAAAGCGCCGTCGCTTATGTCTCACTGGCTGCACTCAAACGGGAGAAGGCCATATTGAGCACATTCGTCAAGCCTGCGGATTTCAAAAGCATTTTGAACCCAACGGTGTTCGCCATCGGCTGAAAAGCGTCATCGAAGGACTAAAAATTTCGTGAAAGACTTCTGCGAACTTGTGGAAACCCGAACAAAATAGACGCCATTTTGCGGTCGCCAATTCATTCGGATGACATTTTCACCTGCGTCCAACTCGACTTCTTTGATTTGAATCACCTTGCGGCCAGAGGCATCGAAGATCGATATGTCCGCAAAGTCCCTT
>QNDP01000103.1 GCA_003645975.1 Candidatus Hydrothermota bacterium
CTTCACCTTTCACCTTAACGAAAAGGAAAGCGCCTCGCGGAATGCGCACAGGGGCAGGCAGCGCATAGCGCGCAAACCCATCACCTACTATCGAGGCTTCCAGTGAGGTAGGGACTATCGTTTTCGTCCTCTCTCGCCTAAAAAACCGCAACATCGAACTCCTCCAAAGGTCATTCAACTCAAAGTGGTTCGGAATTATAAGGCAACTTTGACAAAATTTGACCTTAAAACGCAATCTCAACAGGCAGAAAAGGCAACCCCTGGCGAAAGAAAATGACCATCAAAACACCGTCTCCCCATCGAAAATTGAGATTCCAAACGATGCACATTCAATGCGGATAGCCCACAGGCTGCACATAGATGACCGATGCGGTGGAACCATCAACTCCGACAATCTGATTCATGAGGTCGTCGTAAAATGCGCCGATGGCAACGGTGCCAAGCCCAAGCGAGGTCGCCTCAAGATAGATGTTTTGACTTATGTGCCCTGCCTCCATGTAGATGTAGCGATAACCCCGTTCGCCATATTTTCGAGTTGTGCGGCTGAAGACGGCGACAAGGATGAAAGTTACATTGCCGCCCGCCGCATAATCCTGACCGAGACATGCGCGTATGACCTCCCTGTCAAAATCGCCATAGAAGATCGGGATTAACTCATGGTCATGAGGGACATAGCGATAGATTCCTCTTCTAAGCCCTTTGACTTTGCGGACATAGATGTAAATCTCGAAGGGATAAAGTGCTCCTGCAGAGGGCGCAGCATGCAGATCGATGCCCCATTTGTGCGCCGTTACGCCGTAGGCAGCGAAAAGCAACTGGGACAATGTCTCCAAAGGCATCTCCTTGTCCCTGAAGCTCCTGATGGAACGGCGATTTGCGATTGCATCCTCAACAGTGAGGCCTTTTAGTCTCGGCTTCGGCAGTTTTATCGGCGATTTTTGAACCACACGGTTCGGCATTTCGAGATGACCTCCGTAATTGATGCAGGTTCTTTGATGAAATTTTTTACCAATGTCTGCAAGCCCGCCAGTTGAGAGCACCAAAAGGATCAAAAAAGGGCGGAGCAGCCAAATGGTTAAGCCACTCCGCCCGACAAATCCGTTCCTATTCATATTCATAACTTAGGCAAAAAATGCCTTTGCAATCTCGTAAAGTTCAGGCGGCACAGCCCTGATCCCTTCGGTTACGACATCGAGCGGCACGGTGATTATCTGCTCGCCTCGAATCGTTACCATCTTGCCGAATTCGCCCTTTTCCACGAGTTCGACCGCTTTGACACCGAGCAACATCGGGATCAATCGGTCTCTGACGCTTGGCGAACCTCCGCGCTGGAGGTGTCCAAGCACGACATGGCGCGCCTCAAAGCCGGCCTTTTTGATAGCGTTCGCAATGTATTCTGCGACACCGCCCACCTTCACATGGCCGAATTCGTCGATCACCTCGTCCGAAGCCTTCGGCGCAAAGAATGTTACGCCCTCTGCGACGGCCACAAGGGCATAGCGCTTTCCCGCCTCGAATCTCCTTCTGATGGACGCAATTATCTCATCGACATCGACTTTCTGCTCCGGAATGACGATGAAATGTGCTCCGCCCGCAAGCCCTCCGAAAAGCGCCATCCAGCCGGCATGTCGTCCCATGATCTCGACCACGATGACGCGCTCATGCGATTTCGCCGTCGTTACAAGTCGATCGAGCGCCTCAGTAACTATCTCGATTGCGGTATCGAAGCCTATTGTGAACTCGGTTCCGGGGACATCGTGATCGATCGTCTTGGGTATCCCGATGGCCCTAAGTCCCTTGTGTGCCAATTTTGCGCAGGCTCCGAGCGTATCCTCCCCTCCGATGGCAATAAGTCCATCAAGTCCAAGTGCTTTAAATCCTTCAAGCGCCTTCGCCGCCGTCTCCTCGCTTTTCAACGGATTGGTCCGCGATGTCAATATCACGGTTCCACCTTCACGGTGGATCTCTTCGACTTCATCAAGGCTCAACGGCCTTGCTTGCTGTTCTATCAACCCCCTCCATCCTCTGAGGATCCCTATGACTTCATGGCCTTTCTTGTGTGCACGAAATACGATACCACGAATTGCACTGTTCAATCCTGGTGCATCACCACCACCAGTCAGAACTCCAATCCTCATATTGCTCTCACCTCCATGAAGTTATGCTTTGCCAGCGGAACCAAAAAGCCTCATTTTGCGTTTGACCACTTCTTTGACCAGCTCCCTTCCGGGTCCGAGATATTTGCGCGGGTCGAAGTTCTCAGGTTTCTCGGCAAGTTCGCGTCTCACAGCAGCGAGGAATGCGAGTCTCAAGTCGGTGTCAATGTTGATTTTGCAGATGCCGGCCTTGACGGCCTCTGCGATTTGATCGTCGGGCACGCCCTTAGCGCCTGCCAATTTGGCGCCGTATTTCTCTGCAAGCTCAAGGATTTCCGGGATGACGCCCGATGCGCCATGCAGCACGAGCGGAATGTCGGTCAGCTCACGGATCTTGCGGATGCGTTCGATGTCGAGTTTTGGCTCCCCCTTGAACTTGTAAGCGCCGTGCGAAGTGCCAACGGCGACTGCAAGTGCATCGACTTCAGTCAATTCGACGAATTTTTTAGCTTCCTGCGGATCGGTGAGGATCGCCTCACGCTCCTCGACCTTCACGATGTCCTCAACACCGGCAAGGCGACCGAGTTCGGCCTCCACCGTTACGCCGACGGCATGGGCGAGTTCCACAACCTTCTTGGTGATAGCCACATTTTGATCGAACGGCTTGTCAGATGCGTCGATCATGACGGATGTGAACCCGTTCCGTATCGCCAAGACTATCTTGTCCCAATGTTTTCCGTGATCCAGATGGAGCGCAATTGGCACATCTGCCTTTTCCGCCGCCACACGCACCATCGCACTCAGATATTCGACACCTGCGTATTTCATAGCTCCTTCGCTGACAGCTATGATGACAGGCGAGCGCTCCTCGACGGCTGCCTCGACGATGCCTTGAAGGAATTCCATGTTGTTGATGTTGAATGCTCCTACGGCATAGCCGCCGCTTTTAGCCGATTCGAGTATCTCAGCCATCGTAACTAAAGGCATATCATGACCTCCTGCTTTGTAACCGTCTAAAAATTGGGCGCTATTATACTTGCGAATGCAGTATCGAGCAATTTTCGATAATGAGGTCTCTTATGGGATGACCTCTGAGAGGGCTTGGAAAATGATTAGATGAACTTCAAGAAAGAAGGTTGTGGCTCTCAAGGGGTTCTAAAAAATCTCGAGCGAGTCCCGGCCGACAGCAAGGATGCCGGCCTTCGGCAATCCCTTGTCCCTCCTGCCGACGGGCATCGCTACCTTGCCTTTCGCTGTCGTTACTTCGATGCCTTCGCCGCCCTCTATCCTCGAATCCGTCAGTGTGATTGTGTTCGACACCGAATCGACATCCACCGTGATGTTCTCTCCGCCCACAAGCTCGACATCGCCGGTCAGCCCGTTCAAAAACTCTCGACACCTCCGCCTGACGAGTTCTCGCTGTTCATCGCATAAGGACTCGATGTCATCGGCCTGCGCGGCGATAGCTCGTCCTTTGAATCCACCGAAATCCCGATGAAATATTGCCTGTCAAAAGGCAGATCTAACGGATTCTGTGAGCCGAGAATGACCGAAAATACACCTGACTGACCAAGATCCACCTCGTGCGTCTCTGTCCATAAGGGCGTCCCACCCTCAGATGCGTCATAAATCGCAAAGGTTATCGTGTGGACGCCCGTCAATGGCCCTGACGAGTCGGCCAAAATGCCCTGAAAGCTGATCTGATGAAGTATCTGCGCATAAAGCGCAGAGAAGATGACCATGCTAACCAAAGTCCAGAACAATCTTTTGAGTTTAAGCATAGCTACCCCCCCTCCTGCCCCAGTTAATTGATTTTGACCAATTTGCCTTTGATGGTGTTACCGTCGTCAGTTTTGAGCTGGTAGAAATAAACTCCACTGGGAGTCAATGGGTTCTGCCATTTCAATGTGTGGACTTCGCTCTCCAACCTACAGGTCTCTCGGTAAACCAATCGACCGGCCACATCAAAAACCATCAACTGAACTTCGCCGCCCTTCGGCATGGTGAACTTTATAACCACAAAATCAGAAAATGGATTGGGATACAAGGCTATCACCTCGAATTTTTGGGGGATGGAAAGTCCATCCTCAGCCTCTTCAACGGATGGAAAGCCGCCGCCTCCTGACCAAATCCAGCCTGCGAAGCATCCACCTTCATCGCCACCTGAACCGCCGACTATCGGCTGACCCACCGAGGTCCACATGAACAGCCCTCCACTGCTCGCCATCGGGCCGCCCCCGTTGTCGATCACCGATGATACCAGCTCGACGGCCTGCGCAACGGAGGCCAGAACACAGACCGCAAGCATCACTGCAACTCCCAGCTTCATCATGCACCTCCTACGGCCGCAATGTTGTGATACTTGCCTCCTACCTTCAAGGTATCAAAAGGGATACCTTTTTGCGGACAAGTTTTTGTTAACTCATTGAGTTATCGTGAATAATTGGATGCCAAACGGAACATTTGACCATCATAATTGAAATCCGAAAAAAGAATAGTTGTTCTGCTTTCCACAAGGAGGCTCAAAATGAAACGCATCTCTGTGTTGTGGATGTTTTTGCTCGGATGTGTTATCGCCTCGAATGGATTTGCGTTCGTCAAAGACTCTGTGATGATTCCGATGCGCGATGGTGTCAGGCTTTACGCAAACATCTACTTTCCAGATGACACTTCGGACTTTCCGCTGCCTGTCATACTTCGTAGGACACCCTACGGGGCTGACGCTCAGGGGATGCGTATGGCGAGAGCTATTCGGGAGTTGACCGATGAAAAGAGATACATCGTCGTAATCCAAGATTTAAGAGGCAGGCACGAGTCCGAAGGTGAGGATTCGCTGTTTCGTGAGGACGGCTGGGGCGACCTTCGGGACGGCTATGACACCATCGAATGGCTTGCACAACAACCATGGTGCGATGGACATATCGCCATGAATGGCGGAAGTGCTCACGGAATCACGCAATACCTCGCTGCTGGCGCAAATCCGCCGCATCTGACTGCATGCTTCCCGATGAACGCAAGCTGGAACATGTATGAATTCGTCTATCAGGGCGGCGAATTCCGTCAGAACGATGTGGTAACATGGACTCTTGGCAACTCCAGACCGGAGATGCTCGAACTTATCCGTCAAAATTACAACTATTCAGAGGCTTGGGACTTGTTGAACTGCAATACAAGGATCGATTCAATCCATGTCCCCATGTTCCATGTGGCAGGATGGCTCGACATGTTCGCACCCTCGCAGCTTGAGGCCTTTTATATGCTCCAATACTTCGGCGGAGAGGGCGCAAGAGGAAACCAAAAGCTCATAATCGGGCCATGGACACATAACACAACAGGTCAAAGACAATGCGGTCAGGTTACATTTCCGGAAAACGCAAGGGTCGATCTGCTCCATGAATACGCATTCCCATGGTATGACTACTGGCTTAAGGACTCGACAAACGGGATCATGGACATCCCGAACATCCAGCTTTACTTGATGGGTCCGACGGACACTTCAGCTTATTGGAACTCATGGCTTTATTTCGATGAATGGCCGTTCGACGATGTCGATACCCTGCGGTTTTACCTCTCAGGCGACGGCACCTTGAGATCGAACATCCCTCCAACCGATTCGTCCTCATTTATTTACGATCCAAGAAACCCCGTGCCGACAGTAGGCGGCCACAATCTGACAATTCCATCAGGCATCTTCGATCAGAGTCCTGTTTGGAATAGGCCTGATGTCCTCACATTTGTGACAGATGTGGCCACAGAACCTTATGACATATTTGGCCGAATAAAACTGAAGATCTA
>QNDP01000104.1 GCA_003645975.1 Candidatus Hydrothermota bacterium
AGCCGCGCCTTGCGGACGACCGCCGTGATTCAGCGCTCGCCGTTGCGTTCTATGTGCTTGAGCGTTATCTCAAGCTGCTCCATCCGATTATGCCCTACATCACCGAAGAGATCTGGCAGCGACTGCCGAACAAGCGGGGCAAATCGATCATGGTCTCGGATTGGCCGAAACCCGATGAGCTGAGCGACCCCGAAGCCGCCGAACAATTTGAAATGATGAGCGAGCTGATCTCGGAGCTCCGTGAGATCCGTGCCGAGTTCAAGATTCCGCCCAAGATGGAGATCGAGGTCGTCGCAAAACTTCCTGAAGCCGAAAAGGTCAAACCCATGCTCGACTCAAAAGCCGAACTCCTGTCATTCCTTGCAAAAGTGAGCGGGGTTCGCTACGAATCGGAAGCTCCGAAGATGTCAGCTTCAACGGTGGTTCACGGGATCGAGTTCTATGTGCCGCTCGCTGGACTCATCGATGTCGAAAAGGAACGGGCAAGACTGCTCAAGGAAATCGAGGAGCTCAAGCAACTTTTGGAGAAAACCGAAAAGAAGTTGAGCAACAAGAACTTCATCGAGAAGGCGCCTGCTCATATCGTCGAGGCCGAAAGGCAGAAGGCCGAGAATTTCCGCACTAAAATTGCGAAACTTGAAGCACATCTGGCAAGGATGAGATAACTCTCTGACATCCAAGACTTTAAGGGTTACCGTAAGGTCGGCTTTTTCAGCCCATTATCCATCAAGTCTCTCAGTGGCTTACACTTATTTATCAGCTTTTCTGTGAATGAGGACGAAAGCCTTTTCACCGTTCTTTTGCTTTTCAAGAGGTCAAACTGGGTAAAGTTGAAAGTGTTTTGGAACTTTTTGATGGGAAGCTATCATTCGACTGCCTTTAGAACACTGTCCACGAAGGCGAGTTCAGGCAATGCGCCCTCAAAGTCGTAGGCGTCATTTACCACAATTTTAGGAACAGCAAACACGCCGTATCTATCAGCAAGTTCTGGGAATTCAATAGCTTCAATCATGTCGCTACGCACAAGTGGGCTCTCTATGGCCATTCTGTGCGCCAGCGCCACAGCATGTGGACAGTGTGGACATGTGGGTGTTACAAACACCTTTATGTGCAGCGGAGAACGCAAGTTCCTTAGCTTTTCCTTTGCCTTCTCACTGAGACCAGATTCTCCTGTGGATACGCGAAGCACACTCTCAACCAGAGGCGAGAATTCGTGCCCCGCTGGTATCCCGTAATACCTTATGCCGTAGTCCTTTACGCCGTCACCGATCTTGAGAACTGCGAGCGCAGGGATGAGTTCCATCCTGTATTGCTCGAAAAGTTCTTTGTCGGTTTCAGCGTCATGGACTTCTACACTGAGCATATCGGAAAGTCCGCAAAGTTCACGAAGGATTGCTTCTAAGTCCTTGCAATACTTACAGTTATGTTCGCTAACGAAAAGCATAAAGCGAACAGGCGAACTTAACCCCTTTGCGAACGCTCCGCGTAGATACTCAGCATCACTTTTGTTGATTAATCCCATATCAAAGGTCCTCCTTAATCGTAAATTTTTGTCAAAACGGCGGCACAATATACCACCTCAACATAAAAATAGCAAGTTCCGATTTGGAAGCTTCACAAAATTCAACCTCTCAATTCATTCAAGAGAGAAGCGGGGCATAAAAGCCCCGCCGAAATCACACCAAACCGAGACCTCTTGTGTTTTTTACGCTTTGCCCAAAGCGACTCTGCATTTCGGACAAAGTCCGTCCTGGTCGATGTCCTCATGCCAGAGCCAACAACGGGCACATTTTTCGCCGCGTGCGTGTTCGATCGCAACGGCAAATCCCTCGCCATCAATCACAACTTTGTGCTGTGGCCGCATATCGACCAACTCGACCTGCTGCGAGACGATGAAAACCTCATAAAGCTGGTCAAGGTAGCGGCTTAGAGTATCTCGGAGTTCTGGATCGGCTGCAAAGATTTCGACCCGTGCCTCAAGTCGGTCGCTCAGGATGCCCTCGTTCCTCGCACGCTCGATTCCAAGCAACACAGCATCACGCACTTCGATGATCCGCCTGAAATCCTCGGCAAGCTTTTCGTCTCTGCGTTCGGGCACTTCGGCCGGCCAGTCTTCAAGGAAGACGAATTCCTCTTTCGGGCCGGGAAGGTATTCCCAAGCCTCGTCGGTAGTGAACGAGAGCAGAGGGGACAAGACGATAAGTAACTCGCGCAAAATGTGATAAATTGCCGTCTGCGCACTCCTGCGCCCTTTGGAATCCTTAGCCCATGTGTAAAGTCGGTCTTTCAAAAGGTCGAGATAAAAACTTGAAAGCTCGACTACCATGAAATCGAAGATCTTATGATAGCCGCGATAAAACTCATAGGCGGCATAGGCCTTATCGACCTCAGCCTTAAGCTCCTCAAGACGGTGCAGCATGTAGCGGTCAACTGGAAGCATCTCTTCGAGCGAAACTTGGTCTTTCGTCGGATCGAAATCGTGGAGATTTCCGAGCATGAATCTGATGGTATTGCGAATCTTGCGGTAGCTCTCGGTCGCGCGCTTGAGTATCTCCTCGCCCAGACGGACATCCTGCATGTAGTTGCTTTCGGCGACCCAGAGCCTAAGTGTGTCAGCGCCATAGTGTTTAATGACATCCATCGGCAGGATGACATTGCCATGCGACTTGTGCATCGGTTCGCCTTTCTCGTCGAGCGTCCATCCGTGCGTAACGACCACGCGGTAGGGCGATTTGCCCTTCAGCGCCATTGCGACCATCAAAGCGGAGTTATACCAACCTCTAAACTGATCAGGGCCTTCGAGATAGACATCGGAAGGCCATGGCAGACCGGGCTTATCGAGAATAATCAAACTGGAAACGCCGGAGTCAAACCACACATCGAGAATGTCCATCTCCTTCTCGAATTCGTTTCCGCCGCATTTCGGGCACTTAAAGCCTTCGGGCACAAGGTCTTCAACCGGATGTGTGTGCCATGCGTCGGAGTTCTCCTTTGCAAAAAGTTTTGCCACATGGCGGATGACCTTCGGGTCGAGGATCAACTCTCCGCAGTTTTTGCACTTGAGAGCCGGAATGTTGACGCCCCAAGCCCTTTGACGGGATAGCACCCAGTCAGGGCGTTCCGCCACCGAATAGAGCATCCGCAATTTCGTGTCGGGCGGATACCATTCGACCTTTTCGATCTCCTTGAGTGCACGCTGACGAAGATTGTTGTGGTCAACCGAAAGGAACCACTGCTCGGTCGCCCGGAAGATCAACGGGTTTTTACAGCGCCAGCAGTGTGGATATTTGTGCAGAATTTTGTCGATTTTCAGCAGGGCATTGCGTTCTTTGAGGACTTCGACGACCTTCTCCGATGCCTGTTCGGTTGTCAGGCCTTTGAAAAGCTCACCAGCTTCCTCAGTGAATACGCCCATCTCATCGACAGGCGAAATGATAGGTAAGCCATATTGTTTTCCTGCCTCATAGTCCTCTTTTCCATGACCCGGTGCGATGTGGACGATGCCCGTGCCCTCCTCGAGCGTTACGAAGTCGCCGAGAATGCCGACCGAATCCCGCTCAAAGAACGGATGTTGGAACACAGTGCCTTCAAGTGTGCTGCCTTTAACGATTTTGACCACCTTGTAGTCAGTCCAGCCAAGCTCTTCGGCGTTCCGTTCGACCAGCTTTTCAGCAAGAAGGTATTTGACGCCATCGACTTCCACAACAGCGTAATTGAACATCGGGTTAAATGCGAGTGCGACATTGGAGATAATCGTCCAAGGCGTTGTGGTCCAAACGAGAGCGTATCCGATATCGCCATCAAATACGCCGGATTTGTCCTCCTTGACCTTCAAAATGAACCAAAGGGAGGGCGATATCTTTTCTTTGTATTCAATCTCGGCCATTGCGAGAGCTGTCTGGCAGTGCGGACACCAGTGGATCGGCATAAACCCGCGATAGACAAAACCCTTTTCGACTATGTCGGCGAAAAGCTCGGTCTCTTTGGACTCGTATTCACTTGACATCGTGTAATAGTAGTTGTCCCAATCGGCTATGACTCCGAGCCGCATGAACTCCTCGCGCTGCACCTTGATCCACTTTTCGGCGTATTTGCGACATTTAATTCGTATCTTTTCACGGACTTCAGGCCTTTTGAGTGCTCTTGGATCGTCGAGCAGTTTGGAGATCTCGGGGTCGGTGCGGACAACCATGTTCTCGATCGGCATCCCGTGATTGTCCCAGCCCGGTATGAACGGCGTGTAGTAGCCTTTGAGCGCTTTGTATTTGTTGATGAAGTCCTTGACTATCTTGTTCAGCGCATGGCCGAGATGGATCGATTCGTTGGAGTAAGGCGGGCCGTCGTGCACGATAAACACTTTGCCGCTGTCCTTACGCTTATCCAGCCATCGCTCGTATAACCTCGCATCTTCCCATTTTTTAAGCCTTTGAGGCTCACGTTTGGGCAGATTTGCCCGCATTGGGAACGATGTCTTTGGCAAATTCAGCGTGTCCTTGTAGTCTTTCACTTCCTTCTGCCCTCCCTTTGTGAATTTGGCTTTTATTTTACTGCACAAAGATTTAATTGAAAAGTTTCGTAAGAGTAAGCGGAAAATTAAGGCCAAAAACGGATTGCAACGGCACTTTACGGTGCGAACCGCACAAATCGGCCGAAGCCATTAAACTAATACGCCAACAAATCGAGGTTGAGGTCTATGAATAGGTTGATTGACATCGACGGAGCTTATGGCGAAGGCGGCGGTCAGATAGTAAGAACCGCTCTTTTTCTTTCGCTGATAACCGGTAAGCCTTTCAGGGCGTTCAACATCAGGAAGGGACGATCAAAGCCCGGACTAAAGCCCCAACATCTGAACATCCTGAAGGCGCTGCGGAAACTCAGCGGATCGCAAATTCGGGGCGATAGGCTCGGTTCGTTGGAGATAACTTTCCATCCGGGCGAATTTTACGGTGGAAACCTTGAGATCGACTTCAGGACAGCGGGTTCGATCACCCTTTTCTTCCAATCGATACTCCCGGCCTCGCTCTTTGCTTCCAGAGATGTCAGTCTGACTGTGATCGGCGGGACGGATGTGCCGATGAGCATGACGATGGAGTATTTCAGACGGGTTCTCCTGCCATCGATCGAAAAATTTGCTCAAGGCCTTGAACTTCGGGTCATAAAGCGCGGTTTTTATCCGAGAGGCGGCGGCAAGGTAGTCCTCAAGGTTCAGCCGAAGTTGAGCCGTGCAAAATTTGCAAATTTTGAGTCCTTTCGAGAAGCCCTGCGAAACGAGGTCGGTCGGATAAGTCGAGCGCATCTCGGACGAATCCTCAAAGTTTCGATCTATTCGCTTGCTTCAGAACATCTTAGGGGTAAACGGGTGGCGCACAGGCAGGCGATGGCCGCCGAAAGAATCCTCTCAAAACTGAATGTCCCGGTTGATACAAAACTTGAATATGCGCGCACATTCTCGCCCGGCTCAGCGATCACCGTTTGGGCGGAGTCCGACAACGGGTTGATCATCGGCGCCGATTCGCTCGGCAAGCCGGGCAAACGCTCGGAGGATGTCGGCTCGGAGGCCGCCGATCAACTGATGTCGGAACTAAACGCACATGTTACCGCCGACAAACACCTTCAGGACAACCTGATACCGTTCATCGGACGCGTCGGCGGCGAAATCCTCGTCAAAGAGGTTACCCAACACACCAAAACCAACATCTGGGTCACGGAACTCTTTCTCGGCAAAAGATTTAAAATCGACAGAAGGGGCAATCTTTATCGAATAAGTGCAGATTAAGGGAGGTGATTTAACATGAACGGCAGGAATAGGTTGTTATGGCTTATAATCTTTGCCGTTGCGATGGGACTGCTTGAAGCGGCCGTCG
>QNDP01000105.1 GCA_003645975.1 Candidatus Hydrothermota bacterium
ATTTCACGATGTCGAATGACCCCAGCGCCGAGTTTAGCTCGTCCTTAGACGCTTGCCTCGTGTCGGATTCCAAAGGGTCGATGTTCACGACGACTACTCCAACGAGTTTGCTGCCTTCAAACAACCTGTATAGCCCCGGCTCCTCAAATATGTTCAACTTTATGCCCCAACCGCCGTCCATCGGCATGGGAACCGGTTTTATCTTATGACCTGATGGATCAACGACTTCTATCCTGACATCGCCCGTTTCTATCGGAAAGATGACGGATTGTCCCGGAGCGACATATCTGACATCCACCTTGTGCTGCAGTCTCAAGAACAGCGATTGCACAAATGTAACGAACTCAGGAACATATACGAAGTCAGAGCCGATCGGATCAAACGGGACGCCGATGACCGCTAAGTTATCCGATTGGGTTGCTATCACGGTTCCCCTATCGGTCTTCAAGAGCGGCGTCCCGCTCAGGATTTCCATCCCTTTGCTCACCACAGCATCGCCCATCTTCTCTTCGGAGACCTTTCGCCCGATTTTCACTTTTAGCATATCAAGTCCTGATGTATCAACGGAATCCGGTGAAAGGATCAGGACGACGCCTTTCCCGTCTCTCAGCGCCTGACCGAGAATTTGCGCCTCTTTGACATCTGGATTTCCGAAAAATGCGATGACATCCGCATCCGTGATCTGAGTGTAAGTCTTTATTTTTGAGAGTGTTGTAACTTGGAACGGCGTATGCACCAGCTTAGGGGCTAAGGCCGCCTGAAGGTAGCGGTTGGAACCGATGATGAGCACTTTGACGGAATTGACCCTTGGCAGATATGCGAACCGTCGGTTATCCGCATCCAGTTCATCGTCGGGCGTCAATCTGGCCTCGACCTCCTCGAAATTGAGCCTGAACTGTCCCTCAAACTCGGACGACTCCCCACTGTTCAGAAGGACATCCCACCCGCCGACCGAGTTGCCGTTGTTAAAAATCTCGATTTTTCCTTGAAACGGTTCTTCGGAGAAGTTTGTAACTTTAACACGGATAGGAACATCGACTTCAGGCATAAGGTAAAGTTCGCTGATTTCGAGGTCTGTTATGGCGCAGTTTTTGACAATTCGATCAGGTGTTACTATCACGAGATGTTCTGCTTTGGAGCTGGTTCTGAGCATGGTTCTCTGGATGTCGGTGAAGACCATAGAGTTGCTTGGGACGACACCTAAGTCGCTTGAAAAGAAGGTCTTTGTGGGATGACGAATATCGTCCTCGATTCTGTCAGCAAAAAAACGAACTTTGACATTCGGGGCGGCATTTTGAATTCTTTCCATAAGTTTCTGTGCGTCTTGGACAAACGGACTCATGCTGTAAGAGATGTCGATGTAGAGTGCCTTTATGTCGCTAAGACCCTGAATCATAACTGGTTCTGCAAAGGCGAAGATGAGCGAAGCAAAGACTATCGTCCGCAAAATCATAAGCAGGATCTCAAATGGCTTCTGCCTGCGTATCCCTTCGGTCTTCGCTGTCTTTAAGAGCTTGACCCATGAGAATTTTGCGACCCTTCTGGCTCTATGGCCGAAAAGGTGGATGAGGATGGGCACAGCTATCAGCGGGGTGAAAGCCAAAACCCAAGGCCTTAAAAATTCCATGTCATCCCTCCCATCGCTTTCAGCAGAGTTTCTCCCTCTTTCTCAAAAACTTGATCAGAGCTATGTCGAAAGGTGTTGAAGTATCGAGCAGTTCGTATTCGACGAGGCCTGACAGGAGTTCATGCTTCACTTTGTTTTTGAAATCATCGATGACCTGACGATAGACATCGCTCATACTTCTCGGATCGAATGGGATGCGTTCACCTGTCTCCATGTCCTCAAAGATGCTTGCGCTTCCGTCGAGTTTAAGTTCCCGTTTGTCAATTATTTGGAATGCTATCACCTCATGTTTAAGCCTGCGAAGCAATTTTAATCCCTTGATGAACCCCTCTGTGTCACCAAAAAAGTCCGAGATGAAGATGATGAGTCCTTTTTTCCGCATGGTTTCGGCAAGCACCTTAAAACTTTGCATCGGATGGGTTTTGCCTTCGGGTTTGATCGAACTCAGGTTTTTCAGGATGCGCATGAGATGCGGTCGGCTCATTCTCGGGGGCAAAGCTGTTTTGACGGAGTCCGAGAAAACGATGAGCCCGACTGCGTCCCTCTGCATGTTCAAAAGATAAGCGATTGATGCTGCGAGACTTATCGTGTAATCCATTTTGTCTCCATAGCCCATCGAACCGGATGCATCGATGACGATGTATGCCCTCAGATTGGTCTCCTCCTCGAACTTTCGGATATAAAGTCGTTCTGTTCTGGCGAAGACACGCCAATCGAGCCATCTTATGTCGTCGCCGATGTTGTAGGGTCGATGTTCTGCAAATTCCACAGAGAACCCATGATATGGACTTCTGTGCAATCCAACGAGGAACCCTTCGACTATCAGCTTAGCGCGCAGGTCGAGCGCTTTGATTTTGGATGCTGTTACGGGGTCTAAAATAAGAGACTTTTCACGCATGGCTTTGATTTTAAGGCCGAGCGGCATCGTGGTGGAGTCCGTCTGATTTCAAAAGAATCTCAGTCTCATATTGCCGTCCATCAATTTGTTGTGTCATAATTTAGCTAAAACGGAGGTCTCAAATATGAGGATTGCAATAGCGACAGATGACGGCATCACGCTCAGATTCGGCCATTTCGGAGATGCCAAATTTCTCCACATTTACGAAAAGCAGGGCGACGATTTCAAACTGGTCGAGGTGCGTAACAACCCGTTTTTGGATGAGGATGACGCCCATGTCCACAACGATCAGCGAAAGGCGCAGAAAATTTTGGATTTTTTGAGCGACTGCGAGGTCTTTGTCGCCCATTCTATGGGCATAAAAAGCCGTAACTACCTTGAAAAGAAAGGGATAAAGGCCATAACTTTGATGAAAAAGGGACTGACGATAAAGACCGCATTGGAAAGAACGTTAGAGCAGCTATCCGACCGATAAGGCGGTGTTCAGTAAGTTATGCGTGCTGATTTTGAGCAAAACGGCCGTTCTGACCGTCAAAACAGGATCACCCGATTCTGAGCAACGACTCGGCCGTCGAGTTCGAGCAGGGCGATGTATGTCCCTGAAGGGTTGAAGCCTCTGCATGATCCAGTTGTGTCCGGGGCCGGCGGTCATGCTTGTTGTGGCAACGCCTTCCTCAAAAAAGACCTCGATCTGCCATCCCCAGCTTCTGAGCGTGTCGATGCGTGGTTCCGCCATGTTGTGGAAGTGCTCAGCGGCCGAGATCGGCTGCCAATAAGTCGTTGATGTGTCGCCGTTTCCAATCACAAACAGCGGCACATCGGGCGCAAACGGGGTAATGTTGTGCGCAAAGAATGGGTCGGATTGTGCAAAATAGCGCTGATAGAAGGTGTCTTCGAGGATCTCCTCGATTGTCGCATAGTTCGCAAGGCGAAGCATGTCGTCGCTGAAAGTCCATTCGGCGATCTCCTGCGGAGTGGGTTCGTGGCCGAGATCGTTCCTGACGGCATCGAGCAGCACAGGTCCGACATCGCTCACTTCAGGAGGTTCAAGTCGAGCCGAGCGCATGAGCGGCAGCATCCCGACCCGCAAGAGACCAACATCCGTTCAACTTTTTGCTCTTGTGAGAAGGAGCATCGAACAGCTTCCAAGCAGAATTTGATTTGGTGGAGTGTTATGGCGAGTGTGGACAGCAGACCGGTTACCTCGATTTTCTGCCGTATCTGCTTTTGACATAAGTCCAGAAGGTCATGCCACTGTATTCGATTTTTCGTGCTCTGCCTTCCCTCTCAAGTTTTTCGAGCGCGTTCCTGACATCCATAGGCGCAAATTTTTTCAATGTCTTGATCAGTTCCTTCTCGTTCATAGGATGGCGCTTGATTATCTCGACGATGGCGTCTGTGATGTCGCTCACACCGGTGAGGTCGAAATCTCCGATCTGTGGTCCGATGAGCTCGACGGCACGGCCGAGTATCGCCTTCGCACGCATGACGCCCTCCGAAGATGCGGGCTTCACCCACTCCTCAGCCGGGGGTCGGATCGGCAGGTTTATCTGAACCTTTTGCGGTCTAATCAGTTCGATGGCGTCCCTCAGCTCCAAAAGCGGTTTCTCGGTGTCGTTGAGTCCGTCCAAAAGCATGACCTCGATCCACATCTGCCCTTTGAACCTGCGTCGGAACTCCGCCATCCCTTCGATTATCCTGTCTATCCTCAAGTCCTTGTGGGGTCGGTTGATGCGCTTGAACAGCTCCTGATTCGCTGCATCGAGCGATGGAATGATCACATCGACATCCAGAACCTCGTCTCGCACATCGTCTCGGTAGAGGAGAGAACCGTTTGTTATGAGCGCCAGCGGTTTATCCGTGATGTCCCGAATCGAACGGATAAGCTCTCCAAGCCGACTGTAAAGCAACGGTTCGCCCGATCCAACGATTGTGATGAAATCGATGTTCTGAGATTTCAATGTGATAGCCCTCTTCACCTCATCCATGATCTCGTTCAGCGGAAAGAACTCGCTCCGTTCGTTGGTCATCGTTCTCGTGTGGCCGAGCTGACAATAGATGCAGTTGTAGTTGCATGTCTTGAACGGAAGGGGGTCGATGCCGAGCGACCTTCCGAGCCGCCTCGACGGCACAGGTCCATAGACGAATCGAAACTCCTTTTTGTCTTTCATGGCGTTAAGATTTTAATGCATCGGCGTCTTTTTGAAAAACGGTCTCAAAATCAACTAAAAGCACAAGTGTTACAATGAGATCACATGGCCAACTTTCTTGCCAACTCGTAAAGTGCGGGTTCGATCTTCTTTGTGCCGCTGACCGCTGTCTCCAGTTTTCTGGTAACGACTTCCTGTCCGACGAATGCGGCCATGACGCCGGCCTCGCCTCTGGCAAGCGCATGCACGGCCTGAGCGCCCATGCGTGAAGCCATAAGTCTATCGAAGGCAGTGGGATTTCCGCCTCGTTGGATGTAACCCAGAACGGTAACACGGATGTCGGTGTAGCCGTGAGGTTCCAGCCGTTTCAGGAGGATGTCCCCGACCGAGCTGCCGCTCGCAACACCTTCCGCAACGATTATCAGGACATGCCGCTTGCCCTTCCTCTTGGCCTCGATGACATCGTTCGCAACCTTCTCGATGGGATAGTCGATCTCTGGTATCAGAACGACTTCCGCACCGGTGGCTATGCCGACATGCAGTGCTATGAATCCGGAACGCCTGCCCATCACCTCGACGACGAACACACGCTCGAAAGCGGAAGCCGTGTCGCGGATCTTGTCGATGGCGCTTATGGCGTTGTTGACCGCGGTGTCGAATCCGATGGCGTAGTCCGTGCCTGAAATGTCGTTGTCGATCGTTGCTGGGATGCAGACCACAGGGAATTGGAAGTCGGTGAAGAAGTCGTAAGCTCCTTTGAACGAGCCGTTTCCGCCTATGACGATGAGTCCGTCGATGCCGCCCTGCGTCAGCTTGTCATAGGCCACTTTGCGCCAGTCGGGGTCGCGGAACCTGGGTTCTCTGGCGGTCATCAGCATCGTTCCGCCGCGCTCGATGACACCGCTGACATCGCGCAGCTCCAGTTTGCGCCAAGTCCCTTCGATCAATCCCCTGTAACCTCTGAGGACACCGAAGACCTCAAATCCTTCAGCTATGGCGACACGGACAGCGGCTCGGATCGCTGCGTTCATTCCGGGCGCATCGCCGCCACTTGTCAATATAGCAATCCTTCTGACTTTCATGGCATGGCTCCTCGTTTTGCTCTCAAATTTTTTCAAAAGAGACGATGTTTCA
>QNDP01000106.1 GCA_003645975.1 Candidatus Hydrothermota bacterium
TCGTCATCGGCGTCTATATGCCTACTCCTGAGTCCCTTCGCAACTTCATGGCGACCAACGGCAAGAAAGTCAAGGAACTGCTCTTGGCGCGGTTCTACGAGGTCTATCGAAGGATGGCGTTCCTTGCGGGCAAACGGAAGGACATTCCGAAGGAGCTTTGGGAACGATACGGCTTCACCTTCGACATCCCGAACGGATTTGCCTACACAGCCATAGACTCCCATTTTGTGGCGTTCGCAAAGCATTACCCCGACCGGTTCATCTTCATCTTCTGGGACGATACGACCAGAACACTTGACCCCGATTCGATCGTGGCCTTGAGAGATTCTCTGACCGAAAAATATTACGAAGGTGATTATGTGCTAAAGGGTTACTGGCGTGCCAAACAGGACACTTTTTTGGGTTACCAAGCGGTCAAAATCACTGGTGCTTGGCAAAACGACCGCAGAATCATGGGAGGCCCGTTCCGCCTTTACGCATTCAACCGCAAAGGCAGATTCTACATGGTCGATCTCGGTGTGTATTATCCGGAGGAAATCTACAAATTCGGATACATCATGCGGTTGGAAGTTATCGCCAGAACGCTCCGTTTCAGGGATTAAAGCCGAACGCAATCCGTTTGAGAACCGAAAAGGCGGCATCTTCCGTTGCAGTCGCATGTTTTTGAACAAATATTGAGACCAAAAGGCCGTCTAATTGATCGTCGATTGAATTGCAAACAGGAGGTGGCAAAATGGCCGAGAACAAAGTTCTCTTTGAGTTCGAGGTCAACGGTAAGAAAATTCAGATTGTGCGGGGAGACATAACCGTCGAGGATGTCGATGCCATTGTGAACGCTGCCAATTCATATCTCAAACATGGCGGTGGCGTGGCAGGTGCCATCGTTCGGCGCGGCGGATACGAGATCCAAAAGGAGAGCGACGAACTCGTGAGAAAGCACGGAGCAGTCCCTGTCGGCAAGGCGGTTTACACGGGCGGCGGAAAATTGAAGGCCAGATATGTGATCCACACGGTCGGACCGCGATGGGGCGAAGGAAACGAGGTCGAGAAACTCAGGAGCGCCATCCGCAGCGCCCTGGAGGTCGCGACACAGCTCAAGCTGAAATCGATCTCGCTGCCAGCCGTCAGCACAGGCATCTTCGGATTTCCAAAGGACTTGGGGGCAAAAGTCATCACCGAAGAGGTCGTCAACTTCCTAAAAACGCAGGACACAACGCTCGAAGTCGTGAGGCTATGCAACATCGACGAATTGACCTCAAATCTGTTCCTGAAGGAGGCTGAACGCATCAGCTCCGAGTCGCCGTAACGATAATCCGCAGCCTTTCTGACCACCGCTTATCTTGGAAGATGCGTATTTTGTCCGCCTCCCGTCCTCAACGGGGTTCATCGTTTGTCAGGACTTTGAAGAATTCGCGGTCGAACAGGTCGGTCGATGAATAGCCCATGAACTGAGGGATATACCAGCCGAATCTGCTGTTTCCGATGAGGAATCCGCAATAGGGCGTATCTCCTTGTTTGACAGCAAATTATACGGGCAAAAACGTCCGATTCGTGTGGTGAGACGGCGGCGAAACTGTGCAACATCCCAAAAATTTCGTTAAAATCTACGCCGACATGGAGGAATTCGAGGTCAGAAGGCAAAAAATCGAAGAACTGAGGGAGAGAGGGATCGAGCCATATCCCTACCGATTCGAGAAAACGCATCGCAGTAGTGATGTCAAATCTCGATTCGACGAGCTTAAAGGCATGACTGTGCGACTGGCTGGCAGACTTATCTCAAAACGCGTGTTCGGCAAACTGATTTTCGCCCACATCCAAGACGAAGATGACCGAATCCAACTGATTTTCCAGAAGAATGTCACCAAGATCGGCGAAACCGATGAAGATGCGATCAAATTCGTGAAAAAAGACATCGATGTCGGCGACATCATCGGAGCTGAAGGCGAGCCGTTCCTCACAAAAACCGGCGAGAAGAGCCTGCTGGTTCACCGTGTCTTCCTGTTAGCCAAAGGATTGCGCCCATTGCCCGAAAAATGGCATGGACTGAGAGACCGCGAAGTCCAGTATCGTCAAAGGTATCTCGATTTGATAGTCAATCCGGAATCCCGCGAGTTTTTCAAGCTGCGCGCCCGTGTCATCTCCGAAATCCGTAAATTCTTTGAAGCCAATGGATTCATTGAGTTTGAAACGCCCACACTCCAACCGATTTACGGCGGAGCTTATGCCCGTCCGTTCGAGACATTCGCACATGCTTTGGACACAAAGCTTTATCTTCGCATCTCCGATGAGCTTTACCTCAAGAGGCTTCTGGTCGGCGGCTACGAGCGCGTCTTCGAGATCTGCAAGGATTTCCGAAACGAAGGGATCGATCGGTTCCATTATCCTGAATTCACGATGCTCGAAGCCTATGCGGCTTATTGGGATTACAACGACATGATGGAATTGACCGAGAAGTTGTTTCTGCATCTCGTCCAGAGCTTCAGCGAAGACGGTAAACTTCGATTTGATGGCAAGGAAGTCGATGTGAAGCCGCCATTTCCGCGAATCCGTTTTGTCGATTCGCTCGCCGAAAAACTGGGCTATGACCCACTCGATGCAACACAGGAGCGACTTGCAGAATCCGCTAAGGTTCATGGACTTGAGCGTGCCGAACGGATGCCAAAACACAAATTGATCGACAAACTTTTCGATCGGCTCGTCGGAGATCATCTTATCGAGCCGACATTCGTAATTGACCATCCTGCAATAATTTCGCCGCTCGCCAAGCGCCACAGGCAAGACCCGCGCCTTGTCGAACGGTTTGAGCTTTACATGTTCGGAATCGAGCTGGCGAACGCATTTTCAGAACTGAACGATCCGATCGACCAAAGACAACGGTTCGAGGCACTTGCGGCACTCAAAGCACAAGACGAGGAGATACCGAGCGAGATTGACGAGGACTTCCTGACAGCGCTCGAATACGGGATGCCACCGGCTGGCGGAATCGGGATCGGGATCGACAGGCTGATCATGGTGGTTTTGGACAGGTCGGCGATACGAGATGTCATCTTGTTCCCGCAACTTAGACCTAAATTGTCGCCGTCTTCAAAAGGATCGACATCCAAAGATGCCTGAGATGACGGTCATAGATGCCCTCCTTGAGCAAGTCATCGATGTGCCCGTAAGGGATGTGATCATCGGCCTTTACGATGTTTTGGTCGAGAGCTGTGATGTCGGACTTGCGAGCACCATGCTGCGGCCGCGCGACGGCAAGTTCATAACAATCAGGAACTTCGGAAAACTCACAGAGATGCGGACAGCCGAGCTGGCGGAATACCTCCGTTCTGACAACCTCCTTGAGGCTGCGATCGGGATGGCAACGGTGAACAGCTCACTCCCAAGACCCCCTTCGGATTCTTTTGTGGAAATCAATGCGAGAGAGTTGCTTATTGAACGCGGAAAAGACAAAGTCGTCGGCATTATCGGCCATTTTCCTTTCGTGGATGCGCTGAGGATGACTGCACGCAAGGTCTTGGTGTTCGAGAAGATACCCCGTGAAGGCGATCTCTCAGAATCTGACATTCCCTCTTATCTTCCGGAGGCCGATGTCGTTGGTCTGACTGCAACTTCCATCATCAACCACTCATTCGAGGAGGTCATGCGACATATCAAGCCGACGGCCTTCGTGGTCATGCTCGGACCTTCTACGCCCTTATCGCATGTCCTTTTCGACTTTGGAATCCATGCACTTGCAGGCACTTTGGCGTCAGATGTCGAAAAATTGAAGCGCGAAGTCAAAGAGGCCGTGCCGTTTAAATTCCTCAAGTCGGTGCGGCGGGTCATCTGGTTCAAGCCATGAAGATCGAGGTCGAAATTTTTGAAAGAATTGCGGAGCTCAGGCGGCAGGGCAAAAGCTGTGTGCTTGTAACTGTGGTCGAAAAGAAGGGTTCTGGTCCTGCGGAAGTCGGACGAAAGATGCTCGTTCTGCCTGACGGCCGCTTTTGGGGGAGCGTCGGCGGCGGCACACTCGAGAAGCTCGCTATCAAAAAAGCATTGGAGGTCAATAAATTGCGTAGATCGACGATCCACCACTACGCATTCACCGAGAACCACGATGTCGTTGAAAATGCCGGTCGAACGGGTATGGTCTGCGGCGGAAATGCGACGCTCTTTTTCGACTACATCGGACCCAAGAATTACATCTACATCTTTGGCGCCGGGCATGTCGGGCGTGCGGTCGCAAGGCATCTTCATGGAACTGGATTTTTCGTTACCATAATCGATAACCGCAAGAATGTCCTTGAGGGACTTGATGTTGGAGACCGCATCGTCCATGCAAACTATGAATCGGCTTTGGAAGGCGAAGATGTGCCTGAAAATGGGATGTTCGTCGTGGCTACTCATTCACATGTCTTTGATGTTATTGCACTTAAACGGATTTTCACGGCAGGTTGGAAGCCGCTTTATGTCGGGCTTCTGGCATCGAAAAACAAGGCGCGAACGGTCGTCGGCAAGCTCATCGAGGAACTTGGTGAAGGACTCGATCTGTCAAGGCTTTATGCGCCAATCGGGCTTGATGTCGGCGGTAAGTCTCCCGATGAGATAGCGATTTCCATTGTAGCCGAATTACTTGCAGTTCATTACGGAAAGACCGAGGTTAAACATTTGAGGCTGTCATGGTCTATCTCATAGTTGGAGAGGTTGATGTCGGTAAGACCACCAAGATCAAGGAGATACATCGGAAGATCGGGCGTGGCGACGGCGTAATCCTCGAAAAAGTTTTTGAGAACGGCCAATTTGTCGGTTACGATGCCGTGCGTCTCAAGAGTGGTGAGCGACGCCGTTTTGCGGTCTTTAAATGGATGAAGCCTTTGGGATGGGACGAGGTTTTCCAACATGGCAGATTTAGCTTCTCAAAATCAGGATTGGCCTTTGCTGTGGAACAACTTGAGGATGCAGTGCGTTCGGCTGCCGAACCCATTTTCATCGATGAACTTGGCGGACTGGAGCTTGAGGACAAGGCGTTTGCACATGCCTTTCGGCTCGCCCTCGAGAAAGGCCTTGAAATCTATGCCACATGTCGCACTTCGCTCCTTCAAGCGATCATCAAAAAGTTTGATTTGGCAGGAAGATGCCAAATTTTGAAGGTCTGACACAGGCAAGGAAACCAGTCCCCCCTTGCCCTGTGGGAGAGGGGATGAAGGGGTGAGGGCATAAATCCACATTCACAAACAACTTCCGACATAGATGACGACAGGGTTTGGATGATGCTCGAGATGACGAGTTGCACAAAGAGTTGGAAGCTTTGTAGCGCTGAAATTCCGACATTCATCCCGATACCGCAGACTAAAGAGCAAATAGCCGCAAAGAATGGAAAAGATGTGGAAGGACGATCCTGTTGCTAAACCGAAATTTGTCGGATACAACAGCCAAATGCTAATGGCCGATGGGCAAAGGCTTTGTCCGTGATTCCTCCGTCAAAAATTGGTGGTATAATCGAGCACCTTTAATTCGGAGGTTAAGGAACATGGAACTCGCAAATTTGATCCTCGATAAGTCAAAGCAATACAGCAATTTTACCGCTGAGACCCTGTCGGAACTTGTCAAGGTCCCGTCGCTCAGCGGCGATGAACAGCGTGTCATCGAAAAAATCGTTGAGATAGGCAACTCAGTCGGATTGAACGAATTCAGGGTCGATGGTCTCGGCAATTTGATTCTGGAGATCGGAGAAGGTGAGCGCATCCTTGCCATCGATGCACATATTGACGTTGTTGATACAGGCGACCTTTCGCAATGGAAGTTTGACCCGTTTTCCGGACTTATCAAAGA
>QNDP01000107.1 GCA_003645975.1 Candidatus Hydrothermota bacterium
TTCGTTCCTCTGGCTCAAAGACATACTGATAAAGCCATAGGTTGAACTGCTCTCGCAAAAACTTACGGGCATCTTTGTTGATGAAATAATCTACTTCACTCTGACGCTCAAAGAGCCGGAAAGCCCGTTCCAGCGTTTCCTCTGAGGGCACGGCTGAGGTAAACTTCTTCAACCCCAAAGCATTTTTAATGGCCCTGCGAATCTCACCGATTTTGTTTTTTCGCCCCCTTTCCGAATAAGCCACAGTGAAAACAAGGGTGCCATCTTCCTCACGCTCTTTAAAGGTATAAACCAGAGCTCGTTTCTCATTGGCCCGCTTGTGCTTCAAGGTAGAAACATCAAAGAGAAAGCGGAAACCATCAACCTCCACCGCCATGCTGCGAAATAGCCTGTCGGTTTTGACATAGTAAAGCATGTGGGTTTTCCAGAAGAGAACTACATCACGGTCATCGGTATAAACCTTCTCATACACATGCTCGTGCGGTGGTGTAAAACGGAAATAGATAGAACCGGATTCGCTGAAGTAACGACGGAAAAAGGTGTATAGGCGGTCAAAAAGCTCTTCTCGAAATTCAGGAATGGGTTTTAACGCCTCATCAATATCTCTCTTCAGGCGCGGGAAAACGCCCTTTTCATAATAGCGGGACTTGATGCGCATAAGGTTGACAAATCCCGATTCGCCTTCCACTTTAGCCCCGATGAAAACATCGCTTAGGGCTTTAAAAAATCTTTTTTCCTTTTCATTTTCATTTTCATTCATTAATAACACTCCTTTTGGTCATGCGAATTTTATTATAAGAACTTTCAAATGGTCAAGAGAACAAGGCAAGGAGAGAGGGAAAGTCAGAGACGATAACTTGAAGGTCTTAATTACCATAACACCTTTCTAACGTATCTCTTACTCATCATACAAGGACCGAGGTGGGGGCAACACCTTGGCGGACAGTTCGTTCAGCAACCGAGACAGTGGAATCGCTTCGGGCGCACCGCTTGTTCACCTCTCGAAAACTCCGTCGTCATCAATGTCAAAAGTTGTTCGTGGATGTGGATTTATGCCCTCTCCCACAGGGCGAAGGGAGAGTGAGTTCCTTCCCCCTCTGGGGCATCTCTTCAAATGTCAGCGGTTGAGCATCCTTCTCAGCAAAGCCAAACTTTCACACAAAGTTCGTTATCACAAACAAAATTGCAACAGCCCGATTTTCCTTGACTGAAACTTTTTGCCGACCATAAGATAAAGTGCAATGTCTGAACTTAAAGAACGGTGCTGGTTCAAAGACGAGGTCTCGCCTTCGGAATGCCCATTTATCCTTCCAGATGAGCGACACCTGCGATTTGACAGAGATAAACGCATCAGGCGGAAATGCATCGAATGCAAGAGATTTTACGAGGAGATTAATCAGTTGAGCGGAACGGAAGACCAGATCTTCGAGATAATGAAACTCATCATAGACGAACTCCATGCGCGACAGGAAACTTTCAGGCGATTCCAACAGATTTTCAGCGTCAACGCCAGCAGAATGCATATCCTTTACGAAGTTCTCGAATCGCTCCATTCCACACTTGACCTGAAACAAGTGGCTTACACCGTGATGCTTGCGGTTACAGCAGGCGACGGCATCGGTTTCAATAGAGGGTTCCTTCTCTTGAGGGATAGAGAAGGCTCTAACCTCGTCGGTTACATAGGGATTGGGCCAAGAGACCCGTCAGAAGCCGAAAGGATATGGAAAGAGATCGGACATCTCTCAATTCGTGAACTGGTCAGTGCCTACACGCCAAAAAAATTCGATGCGGAAAGGGACAAGTTTAAGGACATCTTAGCCAAATTGAGACTTCCGCTTGACTTGCCGATTCTTCACAAATTGGCGTCAAACAACAAAGCTTTTCTTGTGCGAGACCAGCTTGCGGAACATTTCAAGCAGATCATCGATGTCCTCAAAAGCAACGAAATCGCAATCGCTCCGCTGAACATCCGAAACGACATCATCGGCCTGATAGTGGCCGACAATTTCATAACGCATAAGCCCATCACTAAGGACGAACTTGAGTTCCTTGAGATCGTGGCGTATCAAGCGACGCTGGCCATGACGCGCGCATTCTTCCACGAGGAATTGCAGGCTAAGGTCAACGAACTGCATAGGATAAACCGTCTCCTGCGGGAGTATCACGAGGAGATCACGAGGATGGAAAAGATGGCCGCTGTCGGTGAGGTCATCCACAGGATAACACATGACTTTAAGAATCCGTTAACGATTATCGGTGGACTGGCACGAACCATTTTGGACGAAATCGAACCGTCTCACAGGTTTTACGAACGGTTGAAGGCGATCGTAGAGGAGTCCGACAGGCTGATGACCATGCTCGACACGGTGCTGTGCGAAATCCGTGCACGATATGCGCTCGAAAGGACTTGGTGGAACATGAACCTTCTGGTCAAACGGCTGGCCAACCGCTTCAAACCGATCCTCGAACGCAACAACATAGACCTTAAGCTTGAACTCGATCCGAATCTTCCAGAAGTATTTATCGACTTCAAACAGTTCGAGAACTGTATCGAGAACCTCATCCTAAACGCTGTTGACGCAATGCCAAACGGTGGGACTTTGAAGATCAAAACCGAATTTCGAGAGGACGAAAACGAGGTCAGGCTCATCGTCGAGGACACCGGCATCGGTATCAAAAAAGAGATGCTGGACAAAGTCTTTGAGCCATTTTTCACCACCAAAGACAGAGGTTCCGGACTCGGCCTTTACAACTGCCGTGAGACCATAAGGGCACACGGCGGCAAGATCGAAGTTCAATCAATCGAAGGACATGGCACAAAATTCATCATCTCGCTGATAAACATCAGGAAAGATGTTCCCGAAGCCCCACAGGCCAAAAGACCCACTTAATCCTCAGCCTTTTCAGGCGGTTTCCACCGCACATCCAAATTTTTCGCCGCATAGGCATCGTTGAGCCTGCGCACCGGCGTGTTGTGGGGCGCCTCGTGCAGAAGTTCAGGGTTTTCTTTGGCTTCCTGAGCGATCTTCAGCAAGGCATCCGCAAAGGCCTCGAGCGTCTCCTTCGTCTCGGTCTCCGTCGGCTCGATCATAAGTGCTTCGGACACAATGAGCGGGAAGTAGATCGTCGGCGCATGGAATCCGTAATCGAGCAGTCGCTTCGCAATGTCGAGCGTGCGAACACCGAATTTTTTGAACGGACGGCCGGTCAGAACGAACTCGTGCATACAAAATCGGTCGTAAGCCACTTTATAAGCCGATTTTAGGAGTGCAAGGAGATAGTTTGCGTTTATCACAGCGGCCTCAGCCACGCGCTTGAGTCCGTCGGGTCCCATCATCCGAATGTAGGTGTAGGCTTTGACCATCACATCGAAATTGCCATAGAACGCATGGACTTTGCCGATCGAATCCGGGAAGTCATAGGAAAGTGCGAGCTTGCCGTCTTTTTCGACGATGCGCGGCACGGGCAGGAACGGCTCAAGATGCTTTTTGACACCGACTGGGCCTGAGCCGGGGCCGCCGCCACCGTGCGGCGTTGAGAAGGTCTTGTGGAGGTTGAAATGCATGACATCGAAACCGATGTCGCCCGGCCTGACATAGCCCAGAAGTGCGTTTAAGTTTGCACCGTCCATATACATGAGCGCACCAACCGAGTGGACGAGTTCCGAGATTTTCACGATTTCGCTCTCGAATAGGCCGAGCGTGTTCGGATTGGTAACCATAAAAGCCGCAACATCTTCGTTCAGATGTTTTTTGAGCTCCTCGATGTTCACGAGCCCCCTCTCATTCGATTTGATGGTCTTGGCTTGGTAGCCGGCGAGCGTAACGGACGCTGGGTTAGTGCCGTGAGCCGAATCCGGGATGAGCACGATTTTGCGCGGATTACCCTGCTTTTCATGGTATCTTCGGACAATCATCATCGATGTCAATTCGCCGTGAGCGCCTGCCGCTGGTTGAAGTGTAACTGCATCCATGCCAGAAATTTCAGCAAGGTATTCCTCAAGTTCTTTCATGAGCCTCAGCGCACCCTGAACAGTCCGTTCGGGTTGGAACGGATGGATCTCGAGGAAGCCTGGCAGCCGAGCAACATCCTCGTTGACCTTCGGATTGTATTTCATTGTGCACGAACCGAGCGGATAGAACCCATGATCGACATGGTAGTTCAGTTCGGAGAGACGGACGAAATGGCGGACGACTTCGGTCTCGTTGAGCTCCGGGAGATGAGGCGATTCTTTGCGAAGTAATTTTGACGGGATGAGGTCTTCAATCGGTTTGGCTTCGACATCAAGTTTGGGCAATGTGTAACCCTTTCGACCACTTTTAGATAGCTCAAAAATCAAAGGTTCTTTCATAACTCAACCCCTTGTTTTTTGGCGAATTTTAAAGAAAAAGGGGCTAAGGCTTCAACCGAACGGGACGGTGGAACGACGATGACTTTGCTGCTCAATGCGTGGCTCGTAACAAGCTTCGATGTGCTGAATTTGGAATTTTTTCCAGTCCTATCTTAAAATAGACCGCCATGAACAGCACATTTCTAAAAATCCTTGTGAAATGGCGCAAATTTGTGTATTTGAATGTCATTTTGGTAACGGTCTTCGCAGCAGTCCTATGCGTTGTTGTGCCGCCGAAATACACCGCTGTGGCGCGGTTCGTCCCCGTCATCGAAACTGAGGAGCAAGGAGGCGCACTGGCATCCGCTTTAAGCGCTATGATGGGAGGCGCAATCGTTACTCCGGGCGATGTGTATGTCGATATCCTCAAAAGCCGTGCGATCCAAGAGAAAGTCATCAAAGAGTTCGATCTGATGCGTGTCTTGAAGGCCGGAAACATGGACAAGGCCATCAAAAGGTTCAATTCTGTCGTCGAATTTAAGTCAAAACTGACAGGGATGGTCGAAATATCGGTTACACTCAAAGACCCTGAACTTGCTGCAAATGTTGCCAATGCACTGCTTCAGGAACTCGACGAGTTTAATCGGACAGCCCTTATGACGAAAGGCAAGCTGATGCGTCAGTTTATCGAATCCAGACTCAAAGAGGTCGAGGTGGAACTCGCCACTCTCGAAGATTCACTCAAAAAATTTGAACAAACACATAAAACCGTGCTGGTCGATGACGAAGTCAAGGCAGCAATCGAATCGTATGCAGACCTTAAGGCCACAGAATTGAGCAAGGAGATAATGCTTGACGCCATTCTTCAGGTCGCTTCAAAAGACCATCCGCAGGCAAGGCAGTTGGAGGTGGAACTTCAAGCAATTCGCGATAAGCTGAGGGCGATGGAATCTGAGGGGATAGACGGCTTTGGCGCAGGCATCAACATCCCGTTTGAGAAACTGCCGGGCGTTATGCTCGAATATTTGAGGCTGAAACGGGATTTGGAGATCAAAAATAAGGTTTATGCCCTGCTCATCGAGCAGTATGAGAAAGCTAAGATTGTGGAATCCAGAGACATGCCCACTGTCCAGATCATCGATTACGCCAAACCGCCACAGGTGAAAAGTTGGCCAAAAAGAAAACTATTTGTGATAGCATCTTTCGCTGTCAGTTTGATCTTTTCGTTGGTTCTGGTCTTTGTGCTCGAACTGATAGACAGGATTTACACAGACCCTCGCTATGCTTCTGCTAAAGCTCTGATAGACAAAATCAAAAGGGACTTGAGGCTATGATAGATCCAGTCTTTGAAGAGATTAAAGACCTTTTGACAGAACAAAGGAATCCAAGAACAAAGGACATCGATATCCTGAGCATCGAAGAGGTGCTCAGAGTGATCAACTCAGAGGACAAGTTGGTTCCTATCGCTGTGGAGAA
>QNDP01000108.1 GCA_003645975.1 Candidatus Hydrothermota bacterium
GATCTGGATGTGCTTGATCCGTCAGAATTTCCGTCAGTCTCAAATCCTGAGCCCGGCGGTGTGTCTTTTAAGGAACTTCTGGAATCACTCAAGCTCCTGAGAGATCGAAATTTGGTGGCTGCGGACATAGTCGAATACAATCCTTTGGTTTGCAATTGCTTGCATTCAGCGGTGATAGCGGCAACAATTTTGAGGGAACTTTCCATAATTTTGGTGAGCCATGAGTTGGATTGACGACTACAAACGCAAACTTGTTGGTCTCGAAGAGGCGGCCGCAATGGTCAAAAGCGGAGACCGTGTGTTTTTGTCGGCAAATGCGGCCACGCCTCACGCAATGATGCGAGCATTGGCCGAACGGAAGGACGAACTGCGCGATGTCGAACTCGTGCACATGCTCTTGATCGGCGAACATCCACTTGCAGCTCCAGAGATGGAAGGACATTTCCGACATAACACCTTCTTTGTGGGCGCTTCCGAGAGGCAGGCCGTTGCGGAGGGGCGCGCCGATTACATCCCCATGTTCCTGCACGAAATTCCGCACCTTTTCTATCAAGGCCTGATGAAATTCGATGTGGCAATCATACAAGCCTCTCCGCCCGATGAACATGGATTTATGAGCTACGGCATCGAGGCGCTCATAACACCTGCGGCTTTGACGGTTTCGGAGAAGATCATCGTTCAAGTAAACCATCAGATGCCGCGCGTGCACGGAAGCGCATTCGTTCATGTCTCCCAAGTCGATGCAGTCGTCGAGGTCTCCGAACCGCTGCCAGAATACAAGCGGCCTAAGCTGACGGATGTCGAACGCAAAATCGGACAGCACATTGCGACGCTTATCGAGGATGGCTCAACGCTGCAGCTTGGGATCGGCGGCATCCCTGACGCCGTCCTGAACGAACTTAAGGACAAGCGGGACATAGGGATACATTCGGAGATGGTGTCCGACGGCGTGGTCGAACTCGTGGAAAGCGGCGTCATCACAAATGCAAGGAAGACCATCCATCGGGGGAAAATTGTTGTCTCGTTCCTGCTTGGCAGCCAAAAACTTTACAAATTTGTCCACGACAACCCCATCATCGAAGTCCTGCCTGTCGAATACACGAACGACCCGTTTGTGATCGCCCAGAACGACAAGATGGTGGCGATAAATTCCGCCATCGAGGTCGATCTGACCGGGCAGGTGTGTTCCGAGTCGATCGGAGAGCGAATTTATTCGGGTTTCGGCGGTCAACTCGATTTCATTCGAGGCGCTGCACGGAGTCGAGGCGGCAAACCAATCATTGCGATTCCATCAACAACTCAAAACGGTCAGATCTCGAAAATCGTGCCTTATCTCAAAAAGGGGGCAGGCGTTGTTACCACACGCGCTGATGTGCGCTATGTCGTTACCGAATACGGAATCGCCGACCTTTGGGGCAAAAACCTCCGCCAAAGGGCTAAGGCTTTGATCGAAATCGCCCATCCCAAGTTCAGAGAGGAGCTTGAGCGCGCAGCCTACGAACGAAAATTGCTGCCCAAAGTGTTCAGCGTGGGAATGACTGGAGCGGCCGATCAGGCAGGTTAATTTTGGATGACAAAATAAAAAAATGGGCGAAGGAGGAGTCGAACCTCCGACCTCCTGCTTGTAAGGCAGGCGCTCTCACCAACCTGAGCTATTCGCCCATTTCAAAAATTAAGATCTGTTTGCCTGAGCTGCCAAAAATTTTTGAAAAGCTTGAGCTGCTTTGCTCTTACGGCGAGCGGCGGTGTTCCTATGCAAAATTCCTTTGGACACCGCCTTGTCCAGAACGGAATAAAGCTGGTCAAGCAACGCCTTCTTTCGCTCCAAGTCGGTCTCTTTCAAGAATTTTTTAGTCAAAGTTTTGATCATCGACTTGTAGCTTTTATTGCGCAATCTCCGCTTCTCATTCTGCCTAATCCTTTTGAGCACCGACAAGCTTCTTTTCTTCGCCATGTCTGCCTCCTACCAGTTGAAGTTGAGGCGTCTATTATATTCGTGCAGTTTGAGATATGTCAATTGAACCGGGAATTTCAGAACCATTTTGAGGCATAACTCATTGCGGAACATTCCGTTTATTCTTCCATCCTCGTTTAAAGGGCAGTTTTTGCCGTTTGTCGTGTGTTGATTTGACTTAGGACGGGCACATGCTTAACCTAAATGGCTCTATGTGGATAGTTGGCGTTGACCTCGGAGGCTCAAAAGTCGAAGTCATCCTCGCAAGACGCGACCGCGTTGTATCGACATTCCGTGGAGAAGGCTTGAACAGACAGGTCGTTGGCGAGGAGCTTGTCGTCATAAAACTCTGTGAGATGGTCAACTATGTCCTTAGAAATCACGGACTTGTGCGTGTGGACATGCTCGTGGTCGGTGGCGCTGGACTCGGCCGCTCCCGAGAGCAGAAAAGCTTGGAACATGCACTATACGGACATGACATCGCTGACAAGGTGATCGTCCGAAGTGATGCAGAAATCGCACTTTGGGGAGCACTTTCGGGAAAACCCGGTGTCGTCGTGATCGCAGGCACAGGGTCGATTGTGTTCGGGATGAACGAGCGCGGACGCCTATTTCGTGCAGGTGGATACGGATATGTCATTGGCGACGATGGAAGTGGATTTTGGATCGGACGCGAGGGACTTAGAGCAGCTATCGCAGCTTATGAAGGGTGGGGACCTGAGACTGCACTCAAGGAGTTGGCACTTAAGTGGTTCACCGTTAGGCAGATGGAGGACATCATCCCAAAAATTTACAGCGACATTTCGCCACAGCGCGTCCTCTCATCGTTCGCCATAGCGGTTATCCAATTGGCCGAAAACGGAGACGAGGTCGCAAGGGAGATCGTGGAAAACGGCGCAGCGCGGCTCGCACGGATCACAGTCAGCCTTCTCAAAAAACTTCGGCTGAAAAAGGCGCGTCATTTGAGAATAACAGGCGGTATCTTCAAAGACAAAATATTTCGTGAAAAATTTATGGCCGATGTCAAAGCAGCCTATCCGAAAATAGACATAGCGCCGGCCGAGCATCCGCCGGCTTACGGCGCTGTTCTCCTGGGGTTGAGCTATGCCAAAGAAGAAAACGCAAAAAAGTCGAAAAAAAGCCGTTCGTGAAGCTTCTAAGTCCTCGAAGCCTAAAAAGTTGCTGATCGTCGAGTCGCCGACCAAAGCGAAGACCATCAAGCGCTATCTCGGCGATGAATTCCTCGTTCTGGCGTCCAAAGGGCATATCAAAGACCTGCCGAAAAGCCGGTTTGGTGTGGACATAGAGCATGGTTTTAAGCCGACTTATGTTACCATCCATGGCAAAAGCAGCGTGATCAAGGCGATCAAAGAAGCGGCCAAGCGCGCAGATGTGATCTATCTCGGAAGCGACCCAGACCGTGAAGGTGAAGCAATCGCTTACCATGTCGCACAGGAGGTGCGTAAGGTCGGCAAAAACGATATCAAGCGCGTGTTGTTCTACGAAATCACGAAGGACGAGGTCAAAAAAGCCATCGAGAATCCGCAGGAGATCGACATGTGGAAGGTTGAAGCGCAGCTCGCCCGCCGAATACTCGACAGAATTGTCGGTTACAAGGTTAGCCCGCTGCTCTGGAAGGCGATCCACAAAGGACTTTCGGCCGGCCGTGTCCAGACTGTGGCGCTAAGGCTTATCGTCGAGCGCGAAAAGGAAATCCAATCCTTTGTCCCTCAAAAATATTGGCGGCTCATAGCGTTCTTCGAGAAAGACGGCGTCAGGTTCAAAGCCGTTTACCAGCCCAAAATCGAGGATGAGAAGGAAGCCAAACGGTTGCTTGAGCTTGCGCGTCAGTCGGAATTTGTGGTCAAATCGTTTTCCAAGTCGATGAAATCAACTGCACCGCCACCACCTTACAAAACCTCGACATTGCAACAGGATGCGTCGAACAAGCTCGGATTCAGCGCAAAATTCACGATGCGTCTCGCTCAGGAACTTTATGAAGGCGTTGAACTTCCTGACGGCACCATGCACGGATTAATCACCTACATGCGAACCGATTCCGTCAGGATGGCTGACAAGGCGATAGCGGCTATCCGCAAACTTGTCGAGGAACAGTTTGGCAAAGAATATCTTCCGGCTAAGCCACGAAAACACAGGGACAAGGGAACGATTCAGGGCGCACACGAGGCGATCAGGCCAACCGAATTTGAGCGGACGCCAGATTCACTCGGAGGAGCGCTAAGGCGTGAACTTCACAAGCTTTACTCGCTGATCTGGAGACGGGCTGTCGCTTCGCAGATGGCAAGCGCAAAGTTTGAGGTCAGAACGGCAGAATTGACCGGAAACGAAGGCCTTAGTTTGAGAGCCGAAGGAAAGATTTTGAAATTTGATGGATTCTATCGCGTGCTTGGAGACAAACCCCAAGATGTGCTTCTGCCAGAACTCGTTGAGGGCGAAAAGCTGAAACCAGTTGAGGTCAAGCTCGAAGAGAAGGAGACCGAGCCACCCAAGCGTTACACAGAAGCGACGCTTATCAAAGCGCTTGAAGCCAAAGGAATCGGCCGTCCATCGACCTATGCACCCACTATCGCAACGCTTTTCGAGCGTGAATACATCGTCAAAGATGGGCGTGCGCTCAAGCCCACAGAGCTCGGAATCTTGGTCAACGACATGCTTATCCCAAGGTTTCCAGAACTTTTCGATGTCAATTTCACGGCGAAGATGGAAGCCCAGCTTGACGAAGTTGAAGGCGGAAAACTCCATTGGCAGGAACTGCTTAGAAGGTTTTATGAGAAATTCAGCAAGGAGCTTGAGAAGGTCGAAAGCAATATCTCAGAGCTAAAAAATGCGTCGATACAGGTGCTCGACGAGAAGTGTCCGGTCTGCGGCCGCCCGCTTGTAGTCCGTTGGGGACGCTATGGCAAATTCATCGCTTGTTCGGGTTATCCCGAATGCCGATACACTCGACCGATAAACGACATCGTCGAAGGCGTCAGATGTCCCAAATGTGGCTCACAGATCGCTCGACGCAGAAGCAAAAAGGGCAGGATTTATTACGCCTGTGTCAATCAGGATTGTGATTTCGTGATGTTCAACGAGCCGGTCGGTGTCAAATGTCCAAATTGTGGATTTGAGATCATGGGGCGGGTGCGAAAAGGCCGATTCAAAAACAAAAAGATCATCCTGAGATGCCCCAACTGCGGATTTGAAATGGAAGAGGAATCTTCATGAGCGGCATGGTGCAGCCGAAATTTGTGCTTTTGTCTTCATCTCCCCGAAGGGCTGAGCTTTTAAGACGATACGGTTATGAATTCCAAATAGTCAGACCTCAAGTCGGCGAAATTATTCTCCTTCAAGATGTTGAACCGCATCAAATTGCTATGCTCAACGCAATCAGGAAGTTTCGATCCGTAAAATTCGATGGAGTCGGCTTGGCAGCGGACACAGTTGTGGTTCTGGGCAACCGTGTGCTCGGCAAACCGCATGATTTGGACGAGGCGCGTCGATTCCTTCAACTCCTCTCAGGAAAAGAACATCTGGTCATCACCGCTGTGGTCATCGGACCCGCAGGAGATCCATCGCCCACAAAATTATTGGAGACGACCAAAGTCAAATTCATGGAACTTGGAGACTTCGAGATCGACTATCTCCTGCAAGCGGACAACCCGCTGGACAAGGCAGGCGGATATGCGATTCAGGGAGCTGCAGGCCTGTTCATTGAACGGATTGAGGGCGATTACACGAATGTCATAGGCCTTCCAATGCCTTCGGTCTATCTCAGCCTCAAACACTACGGGATTAGACCAAA
>QNDP01000109.1 GCA_003645975.1 Candidatus Hydrothermota bacterium
TCATCATGCTTTTGCCTCCTCAAAGCTTTCTCTCAGCTTGTCCGTTATGCATGCTTCAAATGCCATTTCAATCCTGTTATGCGCTTTATCCAACCAATCCGGAATCTCATCAAAAGAAACAGACTCGGGTTTGATTGTTCTGTAATCTATGTCGAGCAGCAAAGCAATAGTGTTTTTCTTTGCAGGAATTGTCGAACCCAGAGATAGAACAAGTGCCTCACTATCTGAGTCATAAGGGAACTCGACTCTCATCAGAAACGGACCGTGAATTTGTGGTAAATCTTTTGGGATAGATGGGTAAAATTTGAAGAAATCTTGCAGTTCTATTTTGCTTTCCTGAAATTCAAAAATATTGATATATCTCAACGAAATTCTTTTAAGTCCTTTTGGGGTTGCTATCTCTTTGTAGATATGGAAATTATCCAGAATCATTTTTTTGAAGTTTTCCCATGCAGGATATGGCTTCAACTGATTGACCACGAGCAAATTGGGAGCGACCTGTATCAGAGCACACTTATCCTTTTTTATAAACTGTATCTTCGGCGGAGCTGGTTCTATCCTGTGTTCAATCCCTTTCTCCGTAGGATGCATTTGAATTCCAATTCCTATGGTTTGCTTTTTTTCAGGAAAACTCTCTTTGATTCTCTCGTAGATAAGTCCGGGAATCGTCATATCCCATTCTCCTGTCGGGATAAATTGAAATTCACATAATGCCTCAACAAGTGGGGGCTTTGCGTATCTTCTTTGCATCACTTTGCCTCCTTCACAATATAATGAAACTAAGGAAGGATGCATCATCTAAAATAAAGTTTTGAATCATCTGTTTTTATGATAGCACACGATATACAAAAAATGCAAACAGTTTGTTGTCCGCAAGCGATTGATTCGCATGATGAACAAAGGCGATTTTCGCCGTCCCTGACAAAAGGATGAAAACGCTCAAAACAGTTGCCTGCATCTTTTCAACCTCCTCTCATTTTCAGACGGTGATGATAAGGGATAGGTCATCTGGAGTTTTACACCCATTGTTTGACGCAAATATCTGACCTCGATATAATAAACCGCCCAACTTAAGGAGGTGGTAAAGAAATGAAAAAAGGGATTCATCCGACATATTATGAGAATGCGGTGATTCGTTGTGCCTGTGGAAACGAGATAGTAACGGGTTCGACGAAAAAAGAGATAAAAGTTGAGGTATGCTCAAAATGTCATCCATTTTACACAGGAGAACTTAAACGTGCGGCTGCTGTGGACACTCGTGGCCGCATAGAAAAATTTATCAAAAAGTATGGATGGGAAACACAGGAGTGATTTGTATGAAAGTATTTAACACCATTGTAGCCGTTTTGATTTTAAGCTTGGTAGTGGGTGGGTGTTTACCGAAAAGTAAGAAACCCACAACGGAGGAGCATCCACCTGTGACTATAACACCACAAACACCGAAAAAGCCTTCGCCTCCTCCGCCGCCTCCGCTTCCATCCACGACGCAAAAACCGCAGACCACGACCGTCAAGCCGCCGCAACCCACTACTCCTACCGCTCCTCCACAACCGACAACGGTGAAGCCGCCAACACCTACAAGACCATCGCCTCCAACAACCGCAGTCCAACCGACTACTGCACCTACTGCCCAAAAGGTTTTTGGGTATAGAGTGCAGGTTTTTGCCTTTAAATCTTCAAGCAGGGCTGACCAAGCTGCCAAAAGACTGAAAAGGCAGCTCAAAGACCAAAAGGTCTATGTCGTGTTCAAGGACGGTTATTACAAAGTCCATGTCGGAAATTGCATATCACAGTCGGAAGCTCAGTCCCTGAAAGCTCGACTTCGCAAGATGGGTTATTCCGACGCTTTCGTGGTGAAAACCTACATCGAAATCCAATAAAAGTCGCTCCATCGCCGCTCAAACAAGCGATGAAACTCGTTGTTGCCACATTCAACAGGGATAAATTTCAGGAAATTTCGGAGATCCTCGATGACCTTTCAGATCTGGAGCTTATACCCGCCTTCAAAATTAAAGGCCTTGATTCGCCGAAAGAGACAAGCCTCACACTTGTTGAAAATGCCATCATAAAAGCCCGTTACTGCTTTGAACGAACGGGAATGGCGTCCATAGCGGACGATACCGGCCTCGTGGTGGACGGACTGCACGGAATGCCGGGTGTGTTCTCATCACGGTTCGCCGGAAACGATGCCACTTACGAGGAAAACCGCAAAAAGTTGTTAAAGTTGGTCGATGGGTTCCCGCTCTCCAAAAGGCGTGCAAGGTTCATTACCGTCGTCGCTTTCGTGGATCAAAATGGATCGCTCCACACCGCAGAGGGAACCGTCGAGGGTTTCATAATACAAGAGGAAAGAGGGGCAAACGGCTTCGGCTATGACCCGATCTTTTTGTATCCTCAACTCGGCAAGACTTTCGCTGAGCTGCCACGAGAGGTCAAAAACCGCATAAGCCACCGACGCAGGGCGTTTGAGGCCATAAAGCCATTTCTCAAGGCTTGGAACGATGGATAAATTCGTGATCTTGGACAGGGACGGAACCCTCATCGAAGATAAAAATTTTTTGAATACACCCACCCAGATCAGGTTCATGCCTAAAGCGATCGATGGATTGAGGTTGTTGCAGGACAACGGATTCCAACTTTTTGTCGTGTCGAACCAATCGGGTGTGGCACGGGGCTATCTCTCCCTTGATACCCTTCGCAGAATAGACCGAGAGATGACTCTGATGTTAAAAATGGAGGGCATCCGCTTAAGGTCGTCCTTTTACTGCCCACATCATCCAAACGAACGGTGTGGCTGCCGTAAACCCCGAACATGGCTTGGAAGAAAGATCCTGAGAGCCTATGGGTTGTCGCCGTCCCCGTGTGGATTCGTGGTCGGCGATTCGGAAAGGGACTTGGCTTTCGGCCTCGCGCTGGGCTTGAAAGCCATAAAAATCGGGAAAGACAGCAAGTTGACGAGGATCGTGGTCAACAACTTGCTTGAGGCGGCCGAAAGGATAATCACCTGCGACTCAAAATCTTAGTCCTCAAAACCTCAAGAAGTCGCATTCCCACCCAGCTTCAGGACAATGTCTCCCGTTTTGACGCCGAGCTCCCGCGCGACAATCGGGCATTTTGCTTTGAGCATGAAAAAGATAGGCCGACCTGCGTCGGAAAGCGTCTCGAAGTTGCCCTGACCCTTTGCGATCACCATGTCCGCCTGCCTGAAAATCTCTAAAAATCGGGGATTGCAATGCTCAAGAATGGTGCCGGGTGCGTCCGAGCCAGAGTCGATGACCTGTGCAAACCGGTCGATTCCACACCAAACCGCATCCTCGACGGTCGCATCGTTGATTATCGGAACGCTTCTGACCGCAAAGATCAGCTTTTTGCCCATCTCGTGCATAAGCTCGATCAACAGCTTGTCGAAGCAGATCTCGCCCGCATTATCCCCAATGTAAAGCACAGATTCTGAGGCATTTAACTGCCGCTTAAACTCCTCATAGTCGAAAACGCCGAAATCGAAACGAAGGCTTTCCTCAACTGAACGGTCGAGGTCGAAATTCGAGAGTGCACCGAAATCAATGATATTGCCTGCAATAGCGATTCGGACGGCCATCTGGAGAGGGTCATCTGCATTGCGCACCAACGGCTTAAGCTTCTCCACCATCTTGGCAGCAAGTTCGTTGTAATGGCGTTTGAGCTCAGCGTAAGGGTCTTGATTGCCCGTTATCTCCTTGATGAGACGGTGGATTGTGCGTCCCATCTCGACAGGTGTGGCATCCAGCGGAAATTTCGGAATTTCAAGCGCTACTCGGTTGAGCACCTCACGCTGCTTGACCTCGTCGTCTGTGGCAAGCCTTGCGGCTTCCAGCGCCTGCCTGAAAAAACATGGAATACAATCGAGGTAGGTTTTCATCTCTCACACTTTCAATTTTATCTGCGGCCGCTCAACTTCCAGATTGTGCCTTCGGGCGTATCCTCAAGCAGCACGCCGAGCGAGCCGAGCCTGTCCCTGATTTTGTCCGCAAGGTCGTATCTGCGTTCCTTTCTGAGTTCGCTACGCACCTCGACGATGAGCTCGAGCAGATCATCGACAAACTGACCAAGAGCCTGAGCGCCTGTCTCGACTCTGAATCCGAGAACTTCCAAAAGCATTTTCAGAAGTGCTGCATGTGCTGCGAATGACTCGTCGCCTGCGGTGAACAACCGATTGGCTTCGCTTAAAAGCTCGAAAGCGACCGCAAGGGCTTTCGGTGTGTTGAAATCGTCGTCCATGGCATCCTCGAACGCCTTGACCCATTTTGCAAGCGATGGGTCGCTCAGGTTTATCTCGGGCAACTCCTTCGGCAGTTTGGAGAAAAACTCGACGAAGTTAGACCATGCGCTTTGAGCCTCGTTCAGCCGCTCTTCGGAATAATCGATCGGCGAACGGTAATGGCTTTTGAGCAAATAAAGTCGGACAGCGTTAGGGTCATAGTGTTCAAGGACATCGATGATCGCAAAGAACAAGCCCGTCGATTTCGACATCTTTTCGCCCTTGAGATTGAGCATCTCGTTGTGGATCCAGAAGTTGACGAACTTGACGCCCCTTGCAGCTTCGGCTTGAGCTATCTCGTTTTCGTGGTGCGGGAAGATTAGGTCGGTGCCGCCGCCGTGAATGTCGAACGGCTGACCAAGATAATGGGTTGACATTGCAGAACATTCGATGTGCCAGCCCGGCCGTCCTTTGCCCCAGGGCGAATGCCAATACGGCTCACCGGGCTTATGTGCCTTCCAGAGCGCAAAATCGGCCGGATGCCGTTTGTTCGGATCCGGTTCAACACGAGCACCTGCGATTAAATCTTTGAGTTTCTTACCGGAGAGCTTGCCATACCCTGCGAATTTTTCGACCTCGAAATAGACATTTCCATTCGATTCGTAGGCAAAACCGTTCGCCATTATGGCTTCCACCATCTCGATGATCTCTTGGATGTGGTTAGTTGCACGGGGATAATGAGTTGCTGGTTTCAGGTTCATCAGATTGGCCGCTTTGAAAAACTCCTCGATGTTGCGCTCGGCGAGCATCCGCCAATCGATGCCCTCGTCTTTCGACTTCATGATGATCTTGTCGTCGATGTCGGTGAAATTGGTGAGGTAAAAGACATCGTATCCTTTGAATTCCAAATATCTCCACACTATGTCGCCGGTGATGAAGGCGCGCATGTGTCCGACATGTGGTCGGTCTTGAACGGTCATTCCGCAGAAGTAGATCCCGACGCGCCCTTCACGGACAGGGCGAAACTCCTCTTTGGTTCGTGTCAGAGTGTTGTAAATTCTAAGTGCCATAGCGTCAGGATTATACAAGATGGGCACAATTTTGGCAAAACGGCGAATTGGCTCATCAAAAATCTATACGGAAGGGATTCGTTGACCTGTTTAGAAATTTGCACGAAATGGTCTAATCCCCCAACCCATTTTGTGATGAGCACATTCATCCTTCCGATTCAAAGAAAATTTCATATAATGTCCTCAAATCCATGGCCTTATATGGCAAACGGTCGTATGGCCTTCCAAAAATTCGAGATATACGGTTTATCGCTTGGTGCTTAACGCCCTTACTGAAGATGAAAAAGCAGCGATGCAAAACAGGCGGCTCGTTTCCGAGTAACATCTTGGAATTTTTGACCTTATCCTCAA
>QNDP01000110.1 GCA_003645975.1 Candidatus Hydrothermota bacterium
AAATGTCATTGACGCCTCGCTGCTTGCAAGAGGACTCGAACTGACGCTCCAACTGCTGGAGTTGGGCAAACCCGTGATAATCGCCCTGAACATGATCGACGAGGCCGAGCGCAAGGGTATCGTGGTCGATCCTGATAAACTTTCAGAAGAACTCGGTGTCCCTGTCATCCCCACGATCGCTGTCTTCGGTAGAGGCATCTATCGTCTTATGGCCGAAGCTATTCGGGCTGCGGAGAAACCGAAGGCGCCGCCTCATCCGAACTATGCATCCCCGATCGAGAAGCGCATCCGGATCCTTGCCGATGCCGTAAAGGACTATGTGGGCGGACTTTCATCCCGGTTCGTGGCACTTAAACTCATGGAAGGAAACGATGAGTTTAGGAAACTTGTCGATTCCAAAGATGTTCTGGAACTCGTCGATAGATTGTGTGCGGAACTTACGAATGAGTTTGGCAGGGACTGCTTCGATGTCATCCATCAGGAGCGCCACCACTTGGCCATGCACATCTTTGAGTCAGTTGCAAAGGTGAAACACGGCGCTGCTGTGCCCCTTGACGAAAAGATCGACCACATCTTGATGAGTCCGTTCTTGGGCTATCCCATTTTGGCTTTGGTGTTTTTCGGACTTTTTTATCTCGCCTTTTCCATCGGAGGGTTTCTTGAGGAGTTGGTTTTGGCGCCTTTTGAACAGTTGAGTTCGATTTTGGCGTCTAAGTTGAACCCACAGCTCTATCCGATACTTTACGGATTGATTGCGGGGATAGGAGGTGGGATCGGTGTCGTTCTGCCTTACCTTGTGCCGCTTATCTTTTTGATGTCCCTGTTGGAGGACATCGGCTATCTTTCGAGAGCTGCGTTTCTTGTGGATGTCTTTATGCACAAGATTGGACTGCACGGTAAATCAGTTGTTCCGTTAATCATAGGTTACGGATGCAATGTCCCTTCGATCGTTGCAACCCGAATATTGCCGTCCGAGAGGGACAGGACGATCACCGCCTTGCTGGCGCCGTTTGTCCCATGTTCTGCCAGAACGGCTGTTATCCTTGCCCTTGTCGGCGGAATGCTGGGCGCAAAGTGGGCTCTGGCGATTTATGCGTTTAACCTTTTGATTATCGGGGTGTTGGGCAAGGTGTTTTCGGCGTTATTCCCAACGCCTCCGACCGGTCTGATAATGGAGATACCCAGTTACAAACTCCCGTCCTTGTCCATAACTTTGAAAAAGACATGGGTTCAGATAAGGAACTTCATAGTCTTTGCTTGGCCTGTTTTGATACTGAGCAGCTTGTTCTTGGGTGTTCTCGATGCATTCGGTATCTCAGAACATCTGAACTCCATAATGGCGCCGCTTACACAGGCGGTTCTCGGTCTGCCCTCAAAACTTGGGTTGACCCTCGTGTTCGGCGTGTTACGCAAGGAGTTGACCTTGATAATGATGTATCAAGCGCTTGGGACGAGCGATGTGTTGAGTGTTCTGACAAAAGCACAGATTTTGACATTTGTTGTCTTCGTAACATTTTATGTTCCATGCATTTCTGCGCTTGCAGTGCTTTGGAGGGAATTCAATGCCAAGATAGCCGCCCTTTCACTTGCCCTACATGTCATTGTAGCCACAACACTTGCATTTTTGGTCAGGATGACCTTCGGTTGAGGGCATGCCCACCGTTTTGTCGTGAAGCCGTTAGGCCAGAACCCTATGCCATTGATTGATGATGAGCTTAGATGTTATAATTTCGCCCGAATTTGATAGGTGGCGGCGTAGCCAAGTGGCTAAGGCGACGGTTTGCAAAACCGTTATTCCCGGGTTCGAATCCCGGCGCCGCCTTTAAATTTCAAGCCGGGGTGGTGGAAAGGCAGACACAGGGGATTTAAAATCCCCTGGGGGTTACCCCGTGCGGGTTCGAGTCCCGCCCCCGGCATATCCGTAAAATCGCCCCTTAAAAATCGAGGTTGGCCCATGTTTTTCCGAAGAACTCAAAGTGTTGTTATCGTGTCAATCCTTCTCGGCGCAGCCATCGGAACGCTTCTCGGTGAACTGATACGGCTTGGATTGCCTCAAGGCCCTGTTAGAGAATTACTTACTACACAAGTCTCTTTCGGATTCGGCGCCATAACGCTGAACCTCATCGTTGTGGATGTTACGCTTGGACTCATGGTTCACTTCAATTTGATGTCGGTGATCTTCATTTTCTTAATGATTTTCCTGTTGAAAAAGTTATGAAGAGGCAAACGAAGATCAAAAACTTTATCTATCCGCTTCTCCTTCTGGCGCCTGCGTTAATAATCCTCCTTGTTTTTAAGGTGTTGCCGATCATCCTCGCTTTCAGATTCAGTTTTTTCAATTGGGGTATAGCTGGGTCGAAGGGCTTTGTCGGACTTAGGAATTACAAGATAATGTTCCAAGACCCATTGTTCTGGCGTTCGCTCCTCAACACTTTTTACTATGCTATTGTAACTGTTCCGCTTTCAATGATATTCTCGATGATAATCGCTGCCCTCCTCAATCGTGGCATCAAGGCTCTGGGTGTTTTTCGGACGATCTATTATCTGCCAGTTGTTACCTCGCTCGTCGCGGTGTCGGTCGTGTGGAAATGGCTTTACGATCCGACGAGGGGACTTTTCAATCAAATCCTTCAATTTCTTGGGCTGTCGCCACTTCAATGGCTTCAGGAATATCGTGGGATATTTGAACTGATTCTCGGCAAGGAGCTTCCGCTGCTTTTGAAAGGCCCTTCGTTGGCCCTGTTTTCTTTGAGCATCTTGGGAGTTTGGAGGAGTCTTGGATACAATGTGGTCATCTTCCTTGCGGGTCTGAAAAACATTCCAAAAGTCTATTACGATGCAGCCAAAGTCGATGGAGCCAACACCTTTCAGACATTTTGGCATGTTACAGTGCCATTGCTTTCTCCGACAACTTTTTATGTCGCAATAATGACGACCATTACTTCCTTCCAGATGTTTGCTCCGGTGTGGACGATGACGGGTCCACCACCCGGAGGGCCTTTGCACTCAACGCTTGTGATCATCTATTACCTGTTCAGGCGCGGATTCGAGGAATATCTCATAGGTTACGGCTCTGCGATAGCGTTCGTGTTCTTCCTCATCATATTGGCGATAACGATATTGCAGCGTAAATACTTGGAGAAGAGGGTATATTATGAGGTATAAAATCTCGAAACTGCTGATATACGCTGTGCTGCTGTTCGGCGCCTTCTGGATGATTCTGCCTTTCTTTTGGATGATAACGACTTCTTTCAAGACAGAAGGCGAGTCAGTGAGAGTTCCACCGACATGGATACCTCATCATTTTACGATCGAGGGCTATAAGGCCGTTTTTGAGACATTTAACTTTCTCAATTACATAAAGGTCTCGGCAACTGTTACATTTTTGAATCTGTTGGCTGTCCTGTTAACTTCGGTTCTGGCGGCTTATGCGTTCTCATGGTTCAAATTCAAGTGGCGCGAGACGCTTTTCACGGCTATCCTTTCGCTGATGATAGTTCCTGTTCCTGTGTATGTTATCCCGCTTTACATCATCGTCCAAAAACTTAATTGGATTGACACCTATTACGCCCTTGTGGTGCCCTGGGCGGTGAGCATCTTTTCCATTTTCCTTTTGCGCCAGCATTTCCGTTCGATTCCGAGAGACTTATACGATGCAGCGGTTATCGACGGCTGTGGCAGAATGCGGTTCCTTTTCACGATCATCCTTCCCCTAACTAAACCTGCGCTGATAACTATTTCCATTTTTACCATCATAGCGGCATGGAACGCCTTCATGTGGCCGCTTATGGTAACAAATAGCGAAAATATGAGGCCAATTCAGGTCGCATTGGCTTATTTCGCACAAGGTGAAAGCACCAATTATCCTGCTCTTATGGCAGCTTCCACCATAGCTATCTTGCCTTTGGTTGTCCTCTACTTGATCGCCCAGAAATACATAGTGGAGAGTTATGCTCGTAGTGGATTGAAAGAGTGAGGGTTTGTTATGAATTCGGTAAACGCACACAAAAACAGTAATGTCCAAAAAATTTTGAAATTGCTCGAATATGTGGTGTGCCCAAATTGTCATGGAAAGTTGCGTTACGACCGGAACGAACATAAATTGATTTGCGAAAATTGTAGGTTGGCTTTTCCGATAGTCGATGGCATCCCTGTTCTGCTTCTGGACAAAGCACAAAAGCTGGAGGACTGAGAAATGGGATTCCTGATCGCTTTGGTCATTTCTTCTTTTACGGTTTTGAAAAGCGACGCCAAAAGTTTGGTCTTTGAAGTTGTGATCGATAGTTTGGATACCGAGACGGTGTATCTCAGTGGCAATCAAAAATTTTTATTCATTCACGGAGGCGATAATCCGGTGAGTCAAGACCCTGGAACACCGTATCTTCCTACTTACACATTTACCATTGGGCTGCCTCCAGATGGTGAACCACATGTGGATGCGATCGTCGAGGAAAGTGAGGTGATTCGCTTAAACTGCCCAATAATGCCTGTTCCTTACTTTGAGAACGACGGGTTATCTCCTTTTTACCAAAAAGGCGAAACTTACAGTCAAAAAGGGTTTTTCCCGTCAGATGTGTTGGATTCTGTTGAAACCGCATGGCTCAGGACCTTAAGGGTGGCCTCGATCAGACTTCATCCATTCCAATACGACCCTGCGACCAACGCCCTGAAATTTAACCGACGGATTCTTGTGAGGGTGGACTATGGGAATAAGAAAGCCGGAAACGGCGTTCTATTGCAGGATGACCCATTTGAAGGCCTTTATAGGTCAAAAATTTTAAATTACGAAGTCGCAAAATACTGGCATGTCTTGCCAAAGCCTCCGAAACAGACAGATCCCTTTGAGCAAGCACAGGTTTGGTTGAAGATAGCTGTAATCTCGGATGGAATTTACGAGATCACGGGTTCTGATCTGCAGCAACTCGGTTTAGAAGGAATTAGTGTTAACGCCATCAGACTTTTCTCCTTTGGACCGGATTCTCTTCCGAGCGATTTGAGCGCCGCTGAAACTTCTTTTGTGGAAGTCCCCATAAAAATTGAAGAAGGAGGGGATGGAATCCTCGATCCGAACGACCGATTCCTTTTCTTTGGAAGTGCGGCCAAAGGATATTATTGGGACGGAAGTGGTTATAGTTTTAAGGAGAATCCATATTCCGACACGGTTTTCTACTGGCTCGGTATAAATACCGATGCCCCTCCTCGTGAGATACGACTCAGAGAATTTGCGACATCGGGGAATTCAGTGGATGAACATCTGCGTTATTTTAGGCATGAAATTAACCTTATCAACTTGGCTCAGAAGGGGTTATGGTGGCTGGGGGAGGAGATCTGGAGGTTTCAGAGGGAGCCGAGCGCCGAGCTATCCATCGGTTTTGACCTCCCCAATTTGATCGGGTCAGAGGGCGAAATGCGAATAGTTTTGGTGGCAGCCAGAAGCGAACAGGTCAGATGGATTTACCTTCTTGTCAACGACGAGGTTGTCGATTCCTTCACGGTGGAGACCGGAAGACAACCCGTTTCAGTGTCAAGAACAATCCATCTCAGCAATCTCCGGGCACAGGGGAACAATTTCACACTGAGGGTTGTTGCCCCAACGACTTACATTGAGAACGACGACCATGTGATTCTCGATTATTTTGACATCA
>QNDP01000111.1 GCA_003645975.1 Candidatus Hydrothermota bacterium
GCGATCTTGATCTCGGCCGTCATGACGTCGCACCTCCCGACCAAGACACGGTTAAGGACTTGCCCACGAGCACGAGGCCCTCGACCACGAGGTTGACGGGAGTCAGGCCGGTCAGCGAGGCCTCGTTGAAGCGTAGGTCTTCGATCTTGAAAGCCATGAACTTGTCGCCGCCGTCTTGCTCGAATCGGAGCTCGATGTAGTCGAGGTCAGACAGGTTGAGTGCGGACTGGATCATGTCCTTGGCGACGGAATAGACGAAGTCGAGGCGGGCGTCGATGTTGGCACGCTGAGGATAGTAGTAGCCGATGTGTCGGTCGGCGAGCAGGTATTCGCGTCGGAGGTTGTTGTTGAGTCGGATTCGGCAGGATCGGATCGGGTAGGTGGAGTCGCCGCCGAAATCGACCGTGGCCTCGGCGAAGGTGAACGGCTGGGCGTTGGAAATGTGAGTCGGCAAGTTCCAGCTCGGGCTGGAGACGGTGTTCAGCTCTCGGAATTGGCCGTTCAGAGTCAGTTGTAGGATGTTCGGAGGCCGGGTCTCGATCGTGATGTCAGATGCAGTCCAGCCCTTGGCCTCGTAGCCTCGGTTGTCGACGGCGAATGCGATGCCGAGCGAGGCGAGTTTGCCTTGGTCTTGGACTGAGACCTCGTGGATGTATGGCCCGGAGCCGGTGGTCGTGATCGTGTCGTCGATGACTGCTCGGAGCCATTCGAGGGACTGGCGTTCGGATGTTTGGCTCGTGCCGTCGATGGCAGGATTGAACTGGACGGACAAGTTGCCGACAAACTGCAGTTCTTTGATCGCAATCGGCTTTCGGCTTCCGAGCGTATAGATCGGTTGCATGTTGTTGTTGATGCCGAATGTCGTGATGGCCTGGCTGACGCCGAAGGCTAGTGTGTAGTCGGATGCGCCGTCGCCAAAAGAAGACTCAATCGCGTAGCCGAGTTTGGCTTTGGCCGCAGAAACAGGACTACTAACCGCCATTACTGACTCACCGCTTTAGGCAAGGCGATGGCAGTATATTATGGTTTTGTGGTCGGCAGACAGGATGCGATTAGTTGAGTCAGACGGCCGGATTGCCGTATTCGAAGACGAAGTCCTCGAAGATTTCGTGGGCGTAGTCATCGGGTTCGGACCAGATGAAGTAAGGTATGAGGTCGAGCTTTTTGAAGACGCCGCCGATGCCGACAGAGAGATAAGCTGTGCCGTCTTGAATGGAGTATGGCTCGAGTTTGGTGTGAATGCGGAGGGAGTTGTAGTCCTCGATGCCGAAGTTGGAGCCGAAGTATCGGAAGTGCGAGTCAAGCGTTTGAGCGAATTTGCAGACAGAGTCATGATAATTGTAGATTGTGTCGAGAATGGGCTTGTGGTCGGTTTTGAATTGATCGTGAGTGCAGTAAGTTTCGGTGAAGGCACGAATGTTGCGTTTCGAGTAGCCGATGGTGATGTAGATGGTATCGGAAGAGATGTAAAGATTGAGTAGGCCGAGTGGTGTAGTGAACTCGACGACCTTATATGGCCCGTAGTTGAATATCTTGGCAAACTTGGCGAAGTCGAGGTCGGTAGGTACAGTCTTGCGGATGAAATCAATCATCTCATCGATTGGACTGGATTCGGGCATGGCAAAAGTGAATGTTGGTTCGGCAATATAAGGATTTGCTTATGGCGACGTGTCTTTTGCTTTGGCGAGGGCACGGAATAACGGTTTGAGTTTAGGAAGGTAGGGAGATTGGCTCAGAACGTAGTCGGCGAGGGATTGAAGGAATTGATCGTCTGCAGGATCAGGCTCGATAGTGAATAGGTCGGAGCTTGGATCGTAGAGGATGAACAGGAATCGGTCTTCGCCGAGCACGACGTAGGCGGCGGAAATACGGCGATCGGGATTGACGAAGAATGACATTCCTTCGATGGGCTTGGCCGTGAGTAAGGATGCGTATGCGTTTGCGTCGGCGAGGAAGGCAGAGAGTGCAGGCAGAATGGACTTGATTTCGGCATAGGCCTGTTCGGCAGTAGTTGGATCGTCGTAGATGATTTCGCAATCGATGTAAGGCCGGGCTGATTCGATCGAGATGGTCGGTTTGTCGGCAGATTCGTAGAGTTCGATTTTGATACCGGCGATCGTGTCTTGACGAGGCGTAAGCGTTGGCATCGGATAGGAATTGTGAGTGGCATATATAATGATTCGGCATGGTCGATGTACGGTAGGCAGTATATAAAGAGAAAAGCACGTTTTGACTAGAAATCGGCGCGAAAATGGCGATCGGTAGGTCGAGTTTGGTTGATTTTCTTGGCATGGACGACGCAAAATTGAAATTGACAGGCGTATGTCAAGTTCGATTGAGAATTAAGGCATAGACTACGCACGGCATGTGCCAGACGTGTAATTATACGGGTGTTTTTGGAATACAGCAGAATTATAGAAATGCGATTATGGAATTGTGGCAAGTGTCCGGCAGTAGCGGATAGTGTTTAAGAATAGGTGTTCAGTAGTAGCGAACAAAAAGTTCGAGGAAAGGAGCGAGACGCTGGAGATTGGGCTCGAGTTCGGACAGCAGTTGTTCGATTGCTTGGCGGGTTTCGGCGTCGTAGTCGAAGGCAGCGCAGGTGATCACGACTTGGCCCGATTCGTCGAGGTAGAGGATGAGTGTTGGAAGGCGGTTGAATGCGATGGTGATGGCGAAGGAGTAAGTGTTGGAAGTGAATGAGCTATGACAGAGCATGGTCGAGATGTAAGTGATGGTGTCGGCGAATACGAGTGCGGAGAGTGTGTTGAGTTCGGACAGGAATTCGGCAAACGGCTTGGTGAGTTCGACTACGTGTTTGAATCGGGACTTGGCCTTGTCGAGGTCGAAGGTGTCGAGGTCTATGATGATGGCTGAGTCGATGTTTTTGTATTGGATGGAGACATAGTAGGTGCCGGGGTATGTAGGAGAGTAGAGGCAGAGCTTGATCGGCGGAATCGATTCGCAGGAAATGACGGTGGAAGAGTCGGGATCGGTCATGTCCGCTCGACCTCGGCCCAGCGATAGACCCGAAGATCGAATGTGGCTCGATACATTCGGCGCAGGCGGTTAGAGAGTTCGTGTTGAGCGGTCAGGAGGGCGAGGAAGACGATGCCGTAGCCGGATTGGTCTGCGTGGAGTGGCTCGGCGGCGAGGGATCGGAGGATGCGGAGCAGTTCGGCCTTCTCGAGCAGGTAGCGGGTGCGATCGGCGGATCGGAGATCGACGGTGACGGTGGCGGTGTAGAGCCAGGACGTCGCTCCGAGAGTTTGGGCAGTGTCAGAGCCGCCGGATTCGTAGGTCAGTATCCAGTCGCCGGACTCGACTCGGATCGTCTTGAAATCGTAAACGATGCCGATGCGGGGCTTGGGAGTGGCAGACCAGCGCGAGGAAATGGAATCAGCAATCAGCTTGGCGACTTCGACCATGTCAATTTGAGATAAGCGAGTTGCTATAAATCTGTTTGGTCGGCGTGTTTGGATAGGAGGCGGAGAAGGGCAGAGACAGATTGGCGGTGAGTTTGAACGATTTGATGAACGAGATTGGCAAGTCCGGGATTGCGTTGAAGATCGTCTCGGCAAATGCTTAGGTCTTGTTCGATGTGAGTGCTTTCTTCGGTTTGGTGGTCTGGTGTGGAGATGTATATGGTGATTAATGGCTTACCGCGTCTTGGTAAGGCAGTAAAGATGCGAGTGAGGTGTCTGTTGTCGTAGATGCGAAGTGCGGAATCAAGGTCGCGTAAGAATTCGACAAACGACGGCAGGATTTGCAAAAGGCGATCGTAGTAGTAAGCGGCAGATTGGAAAGTTTTGGTTTCGATGTATATGCCAAGATATTTGTCGTATGTTGCGGCAGTAATGTATAGTTTGTATTTGGCGTTTCTTCCGAGGTTGAGATCGATGAGTGAGTCAAGAGAAAAGATGGCGTAGCGAAGTAGTTTGCGATGTTTGGCTTCGGTTCGGTCGAGTGTGCCGAGGAGCGAATGATCGGGATGAAATGGAATATCGCTTAGTGGATGTTTCAGGAGTATGGGCATGTTTTGTTTATTGATAAGTATAATAAAAAGATTTGGTCAGAGCAAGGCGGTGAGGTCTTGAATGAGTTCTCCGGCGAGGTCATCGGCAGGCGTTTGGACGAATCGGTCGTTCGGGATGTCGATGAAAATGGAGCTGAGTTGTTGGTAATCGCGATAGTGGGCGTTGATAGTGAGGTAGTATGAGTCACTTGAGATGGAGATGGTAGGTAGGGGATGCGGAAATAGGAGCGGGAGGGCGGCGGAAAGTGTTTTTGCGATTTGGATCGGCTTGAAGGCATAGGCAAGGATTTCAATCAGGGCGTCGTCGTAGTGTAGGATTTCGAATGCGGATAGGATTTTGTTGATTCTGATTGTGACGTGAGGGACGGAATAGTATGTGTTTTTGAGATGGAGTATGCCGAGGTCGATGTATTCGATTGAGAAAAAGTCGTTGTAGTTGTTCGGATTCGTGAAGGCGGTCAGTTCGCGGCGTTCTTTGGTCAGCCTTGCAAGGCTAAATAGGTCTTGGATGTCGGTCGGTGCGGATGCGGATCGGAGGCGGTCGGCGAGGCAGTCGAGTGTGATTTGTTTTTCGTTGATCTTGTGCGTGAGAACGGAGTGAGCGTGATGGGCAAGTTTGTCAGGATCGGATAGGCGCAGGAATGCAGGGATGGGAATTGCGTAAGGTGTGCGATAGCCGGTGTGAATACGGATGTAGAATGCGTCGCCGTTGATGTGGGCGTTTGGGTATATTGGATGAAGAGCGTCGAGCACGGCGATGGAGTTGGAGTAGAGTTTGTTTGCGATTTTTTCGGCTTCGGCTTTGTTTGTGTCGTAGTAGTTGAAGTTGATTTTGATTTTGTTTTCGTGAGTGATTGAGACAGACCAGCTCGAATTTCGTTTCTTGATCGTGATCGGCATGCATTTGTATCTCGGACATGGTTTAAATATTTTGTGATTGGATTGTTTGTCGGTATTTGGTGTAGTCGGTGAGGGTGGAGAATAGGTCGGTGAGTATCTGTTTGTAGTCGGAAACGAGGTCGGAAATGGTGGCTGTGAGGCTTGGATCGGTTTTGCTCGGATTGAAGCTTTTGACGGTGAGGTAAGAGTCGATGATGAAGGTAATTGTGTCCGTGCCGTTAGAGACTTGGATTTCGATGTAGTTGGTCGAGGTTGTGAAAGAAGAAATGTATATATGCGTGATATGGCTATTGATTATGAGGCGGAAGAATGTGTCGAGCTCGGAAAAGAATTGGCCGAGACCGTAGAAAACTAATTTGAAACGGTCGAAGTAGTGTTTGGCGGTCGAGATGTCGCGGAAAAAGATGATGAAAAATATGTCGTCGTTGCGGTGCAATTGAATCAGGTAGGGCAGGGGTTTGTGAGGTCTGGCGTAAAGAGAAAGAGTCAGCTGAAACGGCAGATCGGCGCGGGCGAGAACTCGGTCAGACGGCATCTTCGTCCCTCGGTGCGTGGCGGTAGGCAGTCCCGAAGACGGCGGAGTCGATGACGTAGTAGAAGGCGGATCGGAGCAGGGAGTGCGGGACGGAGCAGTAGGCCCGGATTTGCTCGAGTTCGGCGGGTGTGGGAGTTCGGCCCGTCTTGGACTTGACCCAGTTGGCGAATGCC